>DGDD01000195.1:9579-9759 GCA_002385265.1 Chitinophagaceae bacterium UBA3961 | reverse complement strand
CACCGTTACATTCCATTGATTGCTAAATGGTCGGGATTCAGAAAAATTGGAGAGAAAGTAGTTGAACACAAGGCTCGGAAGTATGGCTATTCGAAATTTGGATGGGAAAGATACATCAATGGATTTTTAGATCTAGGCACCATAACCTTTCTCGGGAAATTCGGTAAGAAACCCATGCAG
>DGDD01000195.1:0-9235 GCA_002385265.1 Chitinophagaceae bacterium UBA3961 | reverse complement strand
ACAAGGTTCCCGGGAACCTTGTTTTTCCTGATTGGTTTTGGGATTTTCGCATACCTAACAATATCCAAATTTTTGTTTGACGCTACCGGATTAACCCAACGACCCTTATTCTTCTTTGCTATCATGATCATGATCATAGGCTCACAATGGTTTCTTGCTGGTTTTATTGGTGAATTAGTGGCGCGAAATGCATCAGGAAGAAACCAATATTTAGTTGAAAAGAAATGTAATTTGTCCTAATAAAATACAGTCCAGTTTTCCTTTTGAAAAAAGTCATTATCATAGGTCCGGCGCATCCGCTACGAGGCGGTTTGGCGAGTTTTGATCAGCGGCTCTGTTTAGAGTTTCAGAATGCCGGATATGATGCTACCATCTATTCATTCTCACTGCAATACCCTGATTTTTTATTTCCCGGTACAACTCAATATTCATCAGACCCCGCTCCCTCTAACATAAAAATCGTGACTGCCATCAATTCCATCAATCCTTTTAATTGGATTAAAGTTGGATTGAAATTGAAGCAACTAAAGCCCGATTTAGTAGTGGTTCGTTTCTGGCTTCCGCTTATGGGGCCTGCACTTGGATCCATTTTACGATTATTGAAAGGAAACAAGCACAGCAAAATTGTTGCAATAACCGATAACATTATCCCGCACGAAAAGCGTCCCGGCGACCGTCCATTCACTCGTTACTTTCTAAAATCTTGTGATGGATTCGTAACCATGAGTACCAAGGTATTGAATGATCTCCGAAGCTTTGAGAAAAACAAACCGGCGCAAGAAGTAAAACATCCGCTCTATGATAATTTTGGAGAAGCGGTGTTGAAGTCTGCCGCAAAAAACCATCTGGGGCTCGATATAAATCAGCCTATTGTACTGTTCTTCGGATTCATTAGAAAATACAAAGGCCTTGATCTGCTCTTGGATGCAATTTCACTTTTGAAACAAAAAGGTCAATTGAATTTCAAGCTCTTGGTTGCCGGGGAATACTATGAAGAGTCGGCATTCTATTTAAATAAAATTAAAGATCTGGGTATTGAAAATGATGTTATTCAACGAACTGAGTTTATACCAGATAGTGAGGTTCGATATTACTTAAGTTCAGCAGATTTAGTTGTTCAACCCTACAGAAATGCCACTCAAAGCGGAGTAACTCCCCTAGCCTATCACTTTGAAAAACCCATGATTGTAACCAATGTTGGCGGACTCCCATCCCTAGTTCCACACAATAAAGTGGGGTTGGTTTGTGAGCCCAATGCTGAGAGCATTGCTGACGCTATCATTCGCTATTTTGAATTAGGCGAAGAGTTTTTTTTGCCGCATCTTCGTGAAGAAAAATCAAAATATTCTTGGTCGCAGTTAATGAACACGTTAACCACGATCGTTCCTGATAAAACCATTCGAAATGATGTATCGTAGTAAAGCACCTTTACGAATAGGCTTGGCCGGTGGCGGCACCGATGTAAGTCCGTACAGTGATTTATATGGAGGTGCGATCCTGAATGCTACCGTATCGCTTTATGCCTATGCCAATATAGAGCCCCTCAAAGAAAATGCTATCATTCTTCAGACGCTCGACCGTAAAGAAGAAGAAAGATACGAGTGGAACTCATCCCTCCCCATTAATGGCAAACTTGATTTATTAAAAGGAGTATACAATCGCATTCAAAAAGAGTATGGAATGCCTCTCACGGGCTTTAGATTGTCTACTTATGTTGATGCCCCGGCGGGAAGCGGTCTTGGAACTTCTTCTACATTAGTTGTGGCCATTATTGGCGCGTTTGTTGAAATGCTTCGACTTCCATTAGGCGAATACGATATCGCCCATTTGGCTTATGAAATAGAAAGAAAAGATCTTGCAATGGCCGGAGGAAAGCAAGATCAATACGCTGCTACATTTGGTGGTGTTAATTTCATGGAATTTCTTGCAGGCGACAAAGTAATCGTAAACCCACTAAGAATCAAACAGCACTATTTGTTTGAATTGGAGAATAATTTGGTGTTGTATTATACTGCAACAAGCAGAGAATCAGCCAAAATTATTGAAAAACAAAGTGCAAATGTGGTAGAGAAAAAAGAGAAGTCAATTGAAGCAATGCATCAACTCAAAAGTCAGGCGCAAATGATGAAAGAGGCTTTGCTGAAAGGACGAATTCATGAAATCGGTGAAATCTTAGACTTCGGTTTTCAGCAAAAACGCAAAATGGCCGAAGGTATTTCCAATTCTTTAATAGATGAAATTTATGAAACTGCAAAGCGAAACGGTGCTACCGGTGGAAAAATATCCGGTGCCGGAGGCGGTGGCTTTATGACTTTTTACTGCCCGGACAACACAAAATACGCCGTAATGGAAGCCTTAAATCAATTCGGCGGGTATGTAAAGCATTATCAATTTGTAGATCACGGGCTTACTAGTTGGACTATTTAATTAACTCATAATCATAATACAAGAGATGGCTACTTCAATTAAAAATATAATTCAAGCTTCCATTGATGTGAAGCAACAGATTCTCCAAAATAGTGAATTGTTGAGCATTACCCAACAGGTGGCAGACCTGATGGTTGCAGCACTAAAAAAGGGAAACCGTATCTATTTTTGTGGTAACGGTGGCAGTGCCGCCGACGCACAACATTTGGCTGCTGAATTCAGCGGCAGGTTTTATACAGACAGAGATGCCTTGCCTGCGGAAGCCCTTCATTGCAATACGTCGTATTTAACAGCCGTAGCGAATGACTATAGTTATGATGTGGTATATGCTCGCCTGATAAAAGGCATCGGTACTCCCGGAGACTTCCTCGTTGGGCTATCTACATCCGGTAATTCAAAAAACATCCTTCAAGCCTTCGATGTAGCCAAGGCCAAAGGCATTACAACTGTTGGTTTTACAGGGGCTAGTGGCGGTAAGATGAAAGACAATAGTGATTTTCTAATCAATGTACCATCTACAGATACACCCCGTATTCAGGAAAGTCATATCATGTTAGGCCATATTATTTGCCAGTTGGTTGAAGAGCAGTACTTCAAAACAACTCAATCCTAGTATGAAAATTACAGAAGCAATTGTATTGGCCGGTGGTTTAGGAACTCGATTAAGATCGGCCGTACCCGACCTGCCTAAATGCATGGCTCCTGTAGCAGGAAAGCCATTTCTGTGGTACGTGATCAACTATTACCAAAAACAGGGAATCAGTCGATTTATCTTCTCGCTGGGATATAAACATGAAATAATAACCAACTATTTAGAAAATGAATTCCCGCTGCTTAATTATTCGGTAGTAATTGAAGATCAGCCTTTGGGCACAGGAGGTGCCATTCAATTGGCAGCGAAAGCGGCTTATACTAACGATGTACTAGTACTGAATGGTGATACGCTTTTTCAAATTGATTTGCCTGAAATTGCAGCATTGCACGAAAAAGCAAATGCCGATGCTACGCTGTCGTTAAAGCCTATGAAGGATTTTGATAGATATGGAGCGGTATCGATTGATGGAAACTTTCGAATAATAGCATTCAAGGAAAAGCAATATTATGAGGAAGGCTTGATCAATGGTGGAGTGTACTTGATCAATATCCCCCGCTTACTAGAGCAAGCATTACCCGAGAAGTTCTCTTTTGAAAAGGAGTACTATGAAGCATTCTATAAAGTGTTGAACTTTACCGGAGCCATACAAAACGGTTATTTTATTGACATTGGAATTCCGTCCGATTTCGAAAAAGCACAAATTGAACTACCAAAACTATGAGTAAACCCCTACCTACAATCGATGATCAATGGACGCTTTTTTTGGATAGAGACGGAGTGATCAACGTAGACAATATTCATGGTTATATTATGAATTGGGAAGAATTTGAGTTCTTTCCCGGTGTTTTAGAAGCGATTAAATTGCTTTCTAAACTATTTCCTAGAATCGTGCTAGTTACCAACCAACGTGGGGTAGGCCGTGGTTTAATGCCCGAATCGGAGTTGCTTAGGATTCATAGTAATATGAAAAGTACTATGGAAGAAGCCGGTGGCCGCATGGATTTAATGCTTTATTGCAAAGGAACAGAAAATAGTGACCCTTGCAGAAAACCCAACCCGGGCATGGCGTTCAAGGCAAAAGAACAGTTCCCTGAAATCGATTTTTCGAAATCAATCATGGTTGGAAATACAAAAGGAGACATGGAATTTGCTCGAAACATCGGTGCTTTTTCAGTATACATTCATAACCGTGAAGACAAAGTTCCAAATGACGAAACCGTTGATTACAGGGCTGATTCCTTACTCGATTTAGCAAAAGCTTTAGAATCTCGTTAAAATTTTAGACCTGTAGCACCGTTTCTTGAAATAACAAGATAGTTTTGTACCACCAATCATCCTTAAAACATGAAGTTGACACGTCTTTTAGCTATCCTATTAATACTCGCTGGTACGGCTCAAGCCCAACCTTCTAAACTTTCGTCGGCAGATAAAACGCTGCTTACTGCCTATGACGATTCGTTGAAGTTGCTTTCTCAAAAAATGGTATTCAGTGAGAATCCTGCAGAGCGGTTTAGAGCCGACAGCTCATTTGTGAGAGTGCTAATGCGTGCTTTAAAAACGCCGTATTCTTATTATTTCCCTTTTGATTCAATGAACGTTGCAAAATTGTATTCGCCTGATAGTGCTTTTAGAATTTTTACTTGGCAATTGAAAAAAGACGAGTATGTGCTGATCCAAAAAGGCGTCATTCAAATGAATACCAAAGACGGCGCATTGGTTCGTCATCCGTTGTTCGACTATTCAATGTACACGCCAAGGCCCTTGGATTCTGTGCGAACGGCGAAAAATTGGATAGGAGCTATTTATTACAAGGCAGTGGTTAAAGAACATAAAGGTAAAAAATACTACACGCTTCTTGGATTTGACGACTTCACCGTAAACAGCAATAAAAAATGGATGGAAGTCATGCATTTTGACGAAACAGGCCAACCTGTTTTTGGAGGCCCTTTCATTTCCTTCAAAGAAGATTCTATAAAGAAACCTACTCAGTTTAGATACTCCGTTGAATATAAAAAAGAGGCTAAAACATATTTTAATTACGATCCTGACCTAGACCTGATTATTGTTGATCATCTTATTTCAGAATCGGATGAACCTGAAAAAAAATTCACCTATGTTCCCGATGGCGATTACGAAGCATTTAAATGGAAAGAAGGTCAGTGGGTGCACGTTGATAAGATCTTTAATCAGAAATTGAAAGATGGGGAGTTCCCACAAGAAAGCTTGCTTTATGATGAAAATGGGAATGCCGACGAGTCGAAGCTAGAGGAGCATAGTAACAAAAACACAAATAAGAAAGGAACTACGAATCCGCAGCCGGTTAAAAAAACAACTCCTACTCCCGCCCCGGTTCCACCTAAGAAAAAGACAGGTGGCGGTGCTCAAAAATAAAAAATGCCAGAATATTCGTACTATTCTGGCAAAATAAGCAAGTAGTGATGGCTTGAAGGCGGCTTTCGCCGCAAATGGTAGTAGCCTCAAAATCAATTTTCACTGTAAGTAAGACAACGCATCTCTTAGAAACGATGCATCATGTCCTAGTTTTTTAATCATCCAATTTCAAAACGGCCAAGAATGCTTCTTGAGGAACTTCTACCGTTCCAATCTGACGCATTCTCTTTTTACCTTCCTTCTGCTTCTCTAATAATTTACGCTTACGGCTAATATCACCACCATAACATTTCGCGGTAACATCTTTGCGCATCGCACTAATGTTTTCTCTAGCCAGTACTTTCGCTCCAACTGCTGCCTGTATCGCAATTTGGAATTGTTGGCGCGGTAATAACTCCTTCAGTTTCTCGCAAAGTTTTCTACCAAAGTCTTGTGCACGACTTCTGTGAATCAACGCACTCAACGCATCTACTTTTTCACTATTCAACAAAATATCCATCTTCACAATATCTGCCTCGCGGTACCCAATTGGATGGTAGTCGAATGAGGCGTATCCGCGTGTCTGGCTTTTCAACTTATCGTAGAAATCGAAAACGATTTCCGTTAAGGGCATTTCAAAAATCAGTTCTACACGAGTAGCAGTTAAATAGCTCTGATTGATCAAAATACCTCTTTTCCCCAAACAAAGGGTCATGATGTTTCCGATATAATCAGGCTTTGTAATGATCTGTGCTCTGATAAAAGGCTCTTCAATTCGGTTCATATTGGTAGGTTCCAACATTTCACTCGGATTGTTCACGATTACCTTTTCATCTTTTGTATTGTAAGCAATAAAACTCACGTTCGGAACCGTAGTAATTACGGTTTGATTGAATTCACGCTCCAATCGTTCTTGGATGATCTCCATGTGAAGAAGTCCTAAGAATCCGCATCGGAAACCAAATCCTAATGCTTGGGAGGTCTCTAATTCATAAGTAAGAGAAGCGTCGTTCAACTGCAGTTTATCCATGCAATCTCTTAATTCTTCAAAATCTTCCGTTACAACAGGATAAATACCGGCAAATACCATTGGTTTCACTTCCTCGAATCCTTTAATCGCTTCAGGATTTTCGTTTGTTTTCAAGGTAATGGTATCACCTACTTTTACTTCTTTAGCATTTTTTATACCGGTAATGATATAGCCAACATCTCCGCATCCAACTTCTTTCTTCTCGGTCATCTTCAGCTTCAAAATGCCAATTTCATCCGCTTCATATTCCTGGCCTGTAGAAACAAACTTTACGATATCGCCTTTTTTGATTTTTCCATTCAGAATGCGGTAATAAACAATGATGCCTCGGAAAGAGTTGAAAACACTATCAAAGATCAACGCTTGTAAAGGTGCATCAGGATTCCCTTCAGGAGCTGGAATTCGAGCTACAATTGCTTCCAAAATGGCTTCTACACCCAATCCTGTTCTACCACTAGCATGCAAAATATCTTCGCGCTTGCAACCAATTAGATCTACAATTTGATCTTCAACTTCTTCAATCATGGCCCCATCCATGTCAATTTTATTGATCACCGGAATAATTTCCAGATCATTATCAATTGCCAGATAAAGGTTTGAGATCGTTTGAGCTTGGATCCCTTGAGTTGCATCTACCAACAATAAAGCTCCTTCACAAGCGGCCAGGGCACGGCTAACTTCATAACTAAAGTCAACGTGACCAGGAGTATCAATCAAGTTTAGAATGTATTCCTGACCATCCTTGTGTTTATAATTAATTTGGATTGCGTGGCTTTTAATAGTGATCCCTTTTTCCCGTTCAAGATCCATGTCATCCAACACTTGATCCATCATATCACGATCACTAATGGTATTGGTCACTTGTAACAGTCTATCGGCCAAGGTAGATTTACCGTGGTCAATATGGGCGATAATGCAAAAATTCCGGATTTGCTTCATGTGTAAATGCTCCACTTTAATTGGACTGCAAAGCTAGTACATTTTAGGCGTATCTGAAAGGATTGTTTATAACCACAATGTTCTGATTATCAATTTTCTACAACAAAATAAAAAGCGCCTATTTGGAAATAGACGCTTTTATGAACTTGGTTAGTAAGACAGGCCTAGTCAAAAACTTCTTCTCTACTATGAATAACCTGTCTTAGAAGGTCATTAATCGTAATCACCCCCTGAAATAGTTGATCATCAAAAACAAGCAAGTACCTAACTTTCCTAGTATTGAGAATGTTCATACACTGCTCAACGGTTGTAGTTAATTCTACCATTGGCAAGTCAGTGGTCATAACCTCTACTACAGCTGTTTGGTCACTCGATTTGCCCTTTAGTATTACGTTTCTACTATAATCTCGCTCGCAAAAAATGCCTTTGAAACCGGAATCATCCATTACAACTAAATAGCTCAAATTCACTGAATTCATCAGCTGAAGAGCATCCAGCACTTTTACATCAGGCTTCACAGTAAGAAAACTTTTTTCTTTCTGTTGTAATACATCTTTTGCTGTTCTCATATTATTGTTTTTTGCTACCCTAAATTCGTTCTAAATACGCGGTAAAAAGCTGATCTTTGTCATAATAATTTGTGAAGAATGTCAAAACCCCAATTATTCATTTCAAAAGCTGATTTTTCAGATGTACCTGCTCTCAATGTGCTTGTAAACAGTGCTTACAGAGGCGAATCAAGTAAAAAAGGGTGGACTACAGAAGCAGATCTATTAGACGGTGTTCGAACAACTGAACAGTCTTTAACTGAGCTACTTTCAGATCCCAATTCGAATGTTTTGTTGGCAAAAGATACCAATGGAACTTTGTATGGTTGTGTAAATCTCCAGCTCAAAGGAAATGGATTGTATCTGGGAATGCTTACAGTTGATCCTGAACTACAGGGAGGCGGTATTGGAAAGTTTTTGTTAGCTGAAGCCGATTCATTTGCGAAAGCAAACAATAAAGTTTTCATTGAAATGACTGTGATTTCAATTCGAAAAGAATTGATCGCTTGGTATGAGCGTCACGGATATTCGAAAACCGGCGAACGACGCCCCTTCCCAATGGATAATCCGGCTTTCGGGCTGCCAAAACAATTCCTCGAGTTCATCGTATTAAATAAAACTATCAACAGTTAAGCAGTCCTTATATGCTGTTTTTTAGTAATTTTGAACAAATCAACCCCCTTAAACATGGATCTTAAAGCATTATTTGAAGAAGCAGTAAGCAGTAGTAAGTTATTATCTGAACGTCCCAGCAACGATACATTACTTCAATTGTATTCACTCTACAAACAAGCAACGGAAGGCGATGTAAACGTGGATCCGCCGGCAAACCCATTCGATTTTGTATCAAAAGCAAAATATGAAGCATGGAATGCTTTAAAAGGAAAAGCAAAAGAAGGTGCGATGCAAGAATATATTGATCTCATCAACAAGTTGAAAGGCTAACGATATCTTAAGAGATACTGTTTGCTTGGAAGTGGCTTCAAGTCAATACCAAACAAATCAGAAAAAAGATTCCGGTACGTATTAACAAGATTCATCCCATCGTGCATTCGATGGGATTTTCTGTTAGATGAGTAGATCGCTAAATAGGTACTCCAACTCTCTTTTTCAAATAGAGGATCCTTTTCTTCAACTTTAAAGCCATGATCTCCTTGTAAAAGAATTACAAATGGCCGATTCTTCTCAGTTTGAATAATCTCATCCACCAGTTTTTCCAACAGGTTGTTGGTATACTGCACTTGCTTCACAAAAAAGGTATCGGCGTTTGCTTGCAAGCCGGCTTGCAAATGAAGCGAACCATCTTCATTGTAAATGAAAGGTTCA
>DGDD01000160.1 GCA_002385265.1 Chitinophagaceae bacterium UBA3961 | reverse complement strand
GAATTCACCATTACTCCCGGTAGTGAGCTTGTTCGTTACACTATTGAGCGTGATGGCTACCTCGATACTTTCTCGAAGATCGGTGCTACGGTATTCGCCAATGCTTGCGGACCCTGTATCGGTATGTGGGATCGTATGGGCGCCGACAAACAAGAAAGAAACACCATCGTTCACAGTTTCAACAGAAACTTCGCGAAACGCGCCGATGGCAACCCCAATACATTAGCGTTTGTGGCATCACCTGAGTTGGTAACCGCTTTGGCCATTGCCGGAGACCTTACCTTCAATCCAATCACAGATACCTTGATCAATGAAAAAGGCGAGGCCGTGAAATTGGATCCACCTTCAGGCGATGAATTACCTGTTAAAGGATTTGCTGTTGAAGATGCAGGATATCAAGCTCCTGCTGAAGACGGTAGCAAAGTGATCATTGATGTAAAATCAGATAGCAAGCGCTTACAATTATTATATCCATTTGCAGCTTGGGAAGGAACTGATCTGAAAGGATTGCGTTTGTTGATCAAGGCAAAAGGTAAATGTACTACCGACCACATCTCAATGGCGGGTCCCTGGTTGAAGTTTAGAGGTCACCTCGACAACATCTCTAACAACATGTTGATTGGTGCAGTGAACTTCTACAACGAAAAAACCGACAACGTTAAAAACCACCTTACCGGAGAATACGGTCCTGTTCCTGCAACGCAACGGGCGTACAAAGCTGCAGGCATCGGTTCAATTGTAGTGGGTGATGAAAACTATGGTGAAGGTTCTTCAAGAGAACACGCCGCTATGGAGCCTCGTCACTTAGGCGTTCGCGTGGTATTGGTGAAAAGCTTCGCTCGTATCCACGAAACCAACTTGAAAAAACAAGGTATGTTGGCGTTGACCTTTGCTAACAAAGAAGACTACGATAAAATTCAAGAAAATGATGTGATCGATGTAGTAGGCTTAACCAGCTTTACTCCGGGTACTCCATTGACCGTGGTATTGAACCATGCCGATGGAAGTTCAGATTCGATTGTTGCTAACCACAGCTACAATGCTCAACAAATTGAGTGGTTCAAAGCAGGTGGCGCCTTGAATGTGATTAGATCAGAATTCTCGAAGCACTAAGCAAGAGATTGAATTATAAGGAAAAGGAGTTCGTGGTTTCGCGAGCTCCTTTTTTTAATTAATAATTAATAATTAACAATTAATAATTATACGATTCCGCAAGTATAGGTTGTACAATGCATTGTTTAAGTTCTGATTGTATTGTCAATAGAAGAATTAGTTTTCGCAATAATTTGCGGAATTATGTCAGGAAAAGAGAATATAGTTAAAGAGAAATCAATGCAATTTGCATTAGAGATAATTGCGTTCGGTGAGAAACTTAACCGGATGCAAAAATTTGTAGTTGCTAAACAATTGCTGCGCTCTGGAACTGCAATAGGTGCTTTAATTCATGAATCTCAATTTGCAGAGAGTAAAGTAGATTTTATTCACAAACTAAAAATAGCTTTAAAGGAAGCGAATGAAACGCTTTATTGGATTGAGGTTTGCGAACATTCGTCAGAATATCCATCAGGGGAAGAGCTTAAAAGCAAAGTAGTTGAACTAATAAAAATAATAACTGCAATTATTAATTCACTTCGCAAGAATATTTCTTGATCCTATTGGTGGAAATAATAATTAATAATTGGCGGAATGCAGTGGATGCAAGTTTAGTGTTCGGTGAACCGATGTAATACACAATCAATTCTCTGTCAAGCCCCCAATTATTAATTATTAATTGTTAATTATTAATTACACCGTTTTTTTTGGCGGCAACGCAAACGCCTTCGCTTCATCTTCAAATTGCCCCTTATGCGAACCATCGCAAAATGGTTTGTTTTTAGAATGACCACAGCGGCACAAAGAAATGATCTCTCTTCCACCTAAATCGTATTGATTTCCCTCTTTATCGAAAATCTGAAAATCGCCTTCTACTTTAATAGAACCGTTAGGGTTAATGGTAATTTTGGTTGACATACAGTTTTTGTTTATTCATGCAAGTTACTACTTTTTGCGGTAGCTGTTGATAAGCAACGCGTACCATTTCCGTTGCACAAATTATTACATTCACCCATCAACTAATTCCTCCTTTCCTCTTTCCTCGCTTCCTCGTTCTTGATCAATACCGTATATTTGACTAAAGTAAATTCATTCGCTTGCAGCGCTCCGAATTCATACAATCTCTTTCTCTTTTGGGTGTAGGTTCCATGATGCCAACAGGCAATGAACCAGAAGTAAAACATCCACAACGCCCTCCATATCTAAAAACAGGAGGAAAAATTGCCATTACATCACCCGCGGGTTACATTACATTGGAACAAATTCAACCTGCAGTTAAGATGATGCAAGGGTGGGGATTTGAAATTGTAATAGGAGATACCATTGGAAAAAGAGAAGGCACCCTTGGTGGTTCCGATATTGAACGTGCTGCCGATTTTCAACGCTTTTTAGACGATGAATCTATCGGCGCCATCATGTGTGCTAGAGGAGGATACGGCGTAGTGAGAATGATGGATCGATTGAACTTCGAAAAATTCAAGAAGCATCCAAAGTGGATCATCGGATTTAGTGACATAACATTTTTGCACAGTCATTTGAATCGACAAATTAACCTTGCCTCTATCCACTCTAAAATGTGCAATAGCTTTCCTGATGATTGGGAGCAAGCCGATGAAGTCCAGAAATCGTCTATTACACTCATTAAAGATTGTTTGATGGGGGAGCCCATCCTTACTACTGCATTGGCCAACCAAAGCAATCAAATGGGTATAACGAAAGGAGTTTTAGTTGGTGGTAATTTGAAATGCATTGAGTCGATGGCCGGTTCTCATTCCGATCTCAATACAAATGGAAAAATTTTAGTAGTTGAAGATACCGGTGAATATTTATACAGCATCGATCGAATGTTTTGGAACTTAAAAAGAAGTGGAAAGCTCGAAAACTTGAACGGATTGGTTATAGGAGGGTTTAAAATAAAACCCGATGATCCGGGAGAAGAATTTGGAAAGAGTTTAGAACAAATTGTACTTGAAAAAGTAAAAGACTACGGTTATCCGGTAAGTTTCGATTTTCCGATCGGGCATCAAAAAGACAATCGCCCCTTAAAGCTAGGAATCTCCTATCAGTTGGAAGTAACAGCTGATGGCACTACCTTGCGTGAACTATAAGATGAATCCATTATCATGATAACTATTCCTCCATATTTGAAAAAAGGTGACCTAGTAGGCATTACTTGCCCGGCAGGCTATATGTCCACTGAGAAACTGCAAACCTGCATTAACAGCCTAGAGCAATGGGGCTATCAAGTGAAGTTGGGTGCCACCGTGGGCAGTAGCTCCACCAATTATTTCTCCGGAACCGACGCAGAAAGAGCCGCCGATTTTCAAGCAATGCTAGACGATTCTGAAATAAAAGCCATTCTTTGTGGGCGTGGTGGTTACGGTAGTTCTCGAATCATTGATCAATTGAATTGGAAACACTTCAAAAAGCAGCCAAAATGGATCATCGGATTCAGTGACATCACGGTTTTTCACAGTCATCTCTATGCGAACTACGATGTTGCTAGCATTCATGGTCCTATGGGAGCAGCGTTTAATAATGGTGGAGTAGATACTCCTTATGTACAATCTTTGAGAAAACTATTGAGTGGAAAAACGCCGCTCATTGAAGTAAATGCTCATTCATTGAATAGAAACGGATTTGGTGAAGGGCCCTTGGTTGGTGGGAATCTGAGTTTGATGGTGCATCTATTGACTACTTCTTCTGAAATCAAAACAAAGGGGCGAATCTTATTCTTAGAAGATTTAGACGAACAAATTTATCATGTTGACCGCATGATGCTTCAGTTAAAACGCGCCGGAAAATTACATAAACTGGCCGGTTTAATCATTGGAGGATTTAGCGGAATGAAAGATACCGAGCGCTCCTTCGGTAAATCGGCTTTCGAAACCATTGCCGATTTAGTTGAAGAATATAAGTATCCGGTTTGCTACGATTTTCCTATCAGTCATGAAACTGCCAACTACGCTGTAAAGCATGGTGCCAACTACAGTTTGCATGTAACAGAACAGGGAACGAAACTTTTTGAGTCTTAATTGAGCCGAACCATTATTATTTAATGGTTACTCTAGCTTCCGGAAAATTCAACAAGTCGTTATGACTACCACCTTTTACGGTTATTAATGTGTCGCCCGGTTTGAAAAGTTTTGATAGCGCTGCACTGTTTCGATAAGAGATCACTCCGTCATCGGTTCCATGAATGAGTGTAACAGTAGCCGTTACTTTTTGCAAATATTGATAAGTAGGAAAACCGAAAGGAATCATTCTGTTTAGCGGATACAAAAACAAATAAGGGCGCGCCACATTTCTAAAATCATAATAAGGGGCTTCTAAGATCAGCTGCCTACAATCTCTAATGGATGCCAATTGCGCCGCAATGCCTGTTCCTAGACTTCTTCCATAAATTGCTATTTGATTGGGTTGGAAATGAGGTCGAGCGTATTTGTAGAGCTGCAAAGCCCATTCATATAAGTTCTGTTCTGTGAAGTTTCCGGTAGCTTTCCCAAACCCCGGATACTCTAACATCCAAACCTCATACCCTTGAGCTACCAAGGGAGGAACAGCATTCAAATAGTGAGAAATATTATCTCTATTACCGTGAAAGTACAACACTACACCTTTGGCGGTATCTGGTGTTTTGAATTGAACGAAATAAAGAGTAGACTGATCGTTTACGGGAATGAAAACCTCCTTAAGTTTTCCTTGGTAGTTGTATTGATAGTCTTGGCTTAAAACTGTTGGGTGAAAAAAGATCTTGTCTTGTACATAATAAAAAACAATTCCAATAATGGAATACACCAATACAAGTACTTTGATCCAACGAAAGGCAATTTTCTTCCACATAATCATTCCTTAAGGATGTCGCGAATAAAACTATGGTATTCGTTGAACGAAGGTAAATTATTATGACCACCTCCCACAATTCTAATCAATGTAATATAATGTGGGTTAATGCTTCTAAGTTTTTCACTATGTGAAATGGGGATCAAGCGGTCTTTGGTTCCGTGTATGATATAGGTATGGCATTTCACATTTTTGATCCAAGCATCCGTTCTTAAATGATACCGTAATACCCAACGAACAGGTAAGAAAGGGAGAAATCGCTGTGCTACTTTTTTGAAACTATAATAGGGAGCATCCAAAATTAGATAGCGTGGGTTATTGTCTGATGCAAGTTTGGTGGCAAAGCCGCTTCCCATGCTTCTCCCATATACTATCAAATGATCTTCCGGATATTGTTTTCGTAGTGAATCGTATACAAATTGTACATCTGATAACATACTTTTCTCTGAACGCTTTCCCGTGCTTTTTCCAAAGCCTCTATAATCGATGAGCACTACATCATAGTCGTAGCGGTAAAAATCCGCTGCATATTTTGCCCATCCCTTGATGCTTCTGGTGTTTCCATGAAAATAGAGCACCAATCCTTTTGGATTGTTTCTGTGGAAATGTAAACCATTGATGCGAACACCGGGTTCAACATCAAAAAAGAGTTCACTGAAAGGCACATCGTATTTGAAAATGAATTCTTGGTGTAATTTTTCAGGCTTGAAGATGAAACGTTCTTGAATGAAATAGGCCAGTACCGAGAGCAGTACAATTCCGAGCAGTAAATATGGTAGGTAGGCAATCATTCCTATCCTAAGATAAGAAAACTAACCAAGCTTGAAAATCTTCTTCCAAGCTTCCATGCCTCCCTTGAGATTGTAAAAAGTAGTGGAAGGAAAACGAGGCTCTAAACGTTGTAATGCAATACCACTTCTGATGCCCATTTTACAATAAAATACCACCGGCTTCGAAGCATCAATTTGATCCAAATGTTCCATGATCTCCGGCAAAGGAATCCAAAGCCCTCCAATATTAAATTGGGCTCTTTCGTAGTCTTCTCTTACATCTATTAACTGAAAATCCTGGCCGTTGTCGATCCAGGATTTCAACTCATTTGGTTCAATATAATTCATGAAAACTGATCAAATTAAACTTCCTCTTCGTTGTAAACTCGTTTCAACTTCAAGTCGGGAACAGGTGATACAATCAAAGGGAATTTTTCAATAGTTACATTCGCAGTATCCAATCCAAATCCTCTTTCTTCTGAAAGACTCAATTCTTTTAACCAGAAGTACATGCGCATAATGATACGTTCGAAATAAGGGAGCTCATTGTCTTGGCTCAGGTACTTCTCCATCACAATAAATTGGAAATCGCCAACTACATTGTTACGTTCTAAACTTTCGTACCTACTAGTGATGTTCACTTCTTTATTCGCCACCAAATCGGCCACCACTTTACGGAACATCAGGTTAATCTTAGGTTCCATTCTGAATCCTAAGCGGAATTCAACTCGAATGATGTCATTCGGAATGATATGATCTACGGAGTATTCGCAAGTATAGGGGTCGTCTAAGGTATCAACGTGCACAAACCAATAGATATCCGCACGTTTCGGTTTTTTATTAAGAATGGAATAGATGATTTTGTGTTCAATTTCTTTTGGATTGTTGGCACTTGTGAGATACACCAAATGTGTTGCATATTTAGGAACCGTACGGTCGTTGCTTAATTCCTGAATTTGTGGGATGTAGTGTTCCAAGCGCACAAATTCAACGTATCGATTTTTGATTTTTCTACTACGGAACCAAATATACATGACCGCGAAAAGTCCGCCTCCTACAATTAAGGTTACATAACCACCGTGAGGGAATTTATCGAGGTTGGCAAAAAGGAATGAAAATTCAATTGCCAAATACACTACTAAGAATAGATAAATTAAAAATGAAGCGGCTCGCTTTGTAATGAGAAAATTAGCGAACAGAATAGTAGTAGCAATCATACACATGGTAATGGCCAAGCCGTAAGCTGCTTCCATGTTGGAGGACGATTGGAAGTACAAGGTGATACCTGTACATCCTAAAAACAACAAAACGTTGATTCCTGGAATAAACAATTGACCTCTTTCCTCTGAAGGGAAGTTGATCTTCATTTTTGGCCAAAGGTTCAATCGCATCGCTTCACTTACCAATGTAAATGATCCGCTGATCAAGGCCTGACTGGCAATAATGGCCGCCATAGTAGCAATGGCCACACCCACATAAAGAAACCAGCCCTGAGGCATGATGCTATAAAATGTTGATTTCAGTTCTAAAGCATTGGGGAATTGCGCTAAAAACTCCGGTTTTTTCAAAAGGTCCTCGTTCGCAAATACCTTCCCTTTTTGCGTGAGCAACCAAGCACCCTGCCCAAGATAGTTCAGTATCAAGGTTGATTTTACAAAGATCCAAGAGATGCGAATATTGTCTCTTCCACAGTGGCCCAAATCGCTGTACAAGGCTTCAGCCCCCGTAGTACAAAGGAACACGGCACCTAAGATCCAGAACCCTTTTGGATACGTGGTGAGCAATTGTATGGCGTAGTGAGGAGAGAAAGCTTTTAGAATATCGAGGTCGTCAGAAATATGACTGATACCAATGGCAGCCAGCATGACGAACCAAATAAACATCATTGGTCCGAACAATTTCCCAATGGATGCTGTTCCAAATTGCTGAAGGAAGAACAGCAGCGCGATAATGGCTACAACGATGTATACGATGGTGGTTTGCGTAATGTCGTGGAAAGCAGGCACCTGCTTCAAACCTTCAATAGCCGAAGCTACGGAGATGGGAGGTGTGATCATACCATCGGCCAGGAGGGCGGCTCCGCCCAGCATGGCAGGAATCACCAACCATTTTTTCTGGCGGCGAACCAAGGCATAGAGGGAGAATATCCCACCTTCCCCACGGTTATCGGCCCGGAGGGTCAGTATTACGTATTTAACAGTGGTTTGCAGGGTCAAGGTCCAAATAATACAAGACAAGCTCCCCAAAATGAGGTCTTCTCTTATTTCACGGCCATTGATAACTGCGTTGAAAACGTAGAGTGGAGAAGTTCCAATATCTCCATAGATAATTCCTAATGCGATCAGTAAGGTAGCAACGCTAACTTTGTTGATATTATGTTTGCCCACGGTAAGAAAACTTGAAGTTCTGATGCCGGCCAACCGGCTACAGTTGTTGTCATAGTGTTAAAATGACACAACAAAGGTATAGGTAAAAAAACTAAATAGCTTCCATTTTTATTGTATTTAACTGTGTAAATACCCGAAACCCCGCATCCCCAACCCTGAGAACCAATTTCTTAAATTTGAGGATAAAGTTTGGGCGAGGCAACCACAATCCGTAATTTGGCATATAAGATGCTGCTATAAAGAAGATGAAGATGAAAATCCATATAACACTCAAAGGCATTTGCTTGCTGGTATTAGGCTTGATCAGCGTAACAGTTCAAGCACAGAAAATCTCTTATACTGAACCCGAGCACGAGGATACCAAGCGCACTAATTTCGAAATCATCGGCAAAGTTGGGGGGAATTTCCTCGTTTTTAAGAATAACCGAAATATGAACGATATCAGTGTTTATGATGCTGATATGAAATTCGTTGATAGGGTTAAACAAACCGATATGGACGATCGATGGATCAATGTTGACTTTGTTGCCTACAGTGATTTCGCCTGGATGATCTATCAGATCCAAAAACGCAATATCGTTTATTGTATGGCGGTAAAAATTGACGGTAAAGGGAAGCGCATTACAGAGCCTGTAGAACTGGATACTACGAAAATTGGTTGGTCGGCCAACAATAAGATCTATACTACCATATTTAGCGACGATAAGAAGCAGATCATGGTTTTCAAAATAAACAGCAAGGATTCTCGCAATTTCAAATTCACCACCTTACTCTACAACAGTCAATTAGAACTCAAGTACAAGCACCGTCTCGATATGCCGATGGAGGAAACCAACGATTTCTTTACCGACTTTATGCTCGATAACGAAGGGGATATGGTGTTTGGAAAATACATAAAGAAGAACGGATCGGAATTGATCACCGATTTGCGCATTGTTACAAAAGCTGCATCTGATTCACAGTTCACCGTAGCCAGCTTGAAAACCAAAGATGTTATTTTGGATGATATCAAGTTGAAAGTAGATAATACCAATAAACGCTATATTTTCTCTGCTTTGTATTACAAGCAAAAAAGAGGGAATATCGATGGATTGTATACCGCCATATGGGATAAGAATACAAGAGCCATGATGCGCGAACAAGAATATGTGTTCAACGAAGAAATGCGCAAATTGGCCAAAGGCCCTGAGTCGAATATCAAAACAGCGTTCGATGATTTCTTCATCAACAATATCATTGTTCGAAAAGACGGTGGGGTATTACTTTTTGCAGAATCGTCCTACACAACGTCTAGAGGAACTACATTTGATCGCTTCGGTTATCGCAATTTTTACAACAATCCTTGGATGACGCCACTGAATTATTATTACTATTCTCCCTATTCTAGTCCATACAATAGTTTTTATTGGGATCGTTGGAATTATGGCCGCGGGAACAATCAGAATACCCGTTTTCATTCTGAAAACATCATGATCTTCTCAATAGACGCAGCAGGAACCTTAGAATGGAACAATGCCATTCCCAAGGCTCAATACGACGATGAGTCAGATGCTTTGTTGTCTCATTTCTTGATGATTACCGGAAGTGAAATACAAGTAGTATTTAATATGTATGAGAGAAGAACCATGTTATTGAACAATCAAAGTGTTGCTCCCGATGGTAAAATCACCCGCTTTCCTACCTTGAAGAATTTGGACCGCGATATGGATTTTTTACCACGGTATGGAAAACAAGTGAGTTCTAAAGTGATGATTTTGCCTTGTTTTTACCGAAACAATCTTACGTTTGCCAAAATCGAATTTTAAATAGTTGTCGTGACAGGCATTTTTCGTCAAAAAAACTCTTCCAATACCTTGCTGCTGTTGGTGTACGCACTGGCACTGAAATTCCCGATATTCATGCACCCGGTAGGGCCGTTGGTTCAGGAGGAAGACAACTTTCTATTTACTATTTTGATTCAATTCTTGCGAGGTCTGCACTTGCCTAATTTGGTGTATTCTTTTCTGAGTTTTCTCCTCTTATTTGTACAAGCCAGTATTTTCAATCGTATTTGCAACAATAATAAGATGTTGGCCCGCCCAAATTATCTGCCGGCCATGTCGTATATCTTGATTACCTCCTTGATGAAAGAGTGGAGTTTGTTTTCGGCTCCGTTGCTTGTAAATACGATGCTCATTGCTTTGTTCTATCGGATGATTGAATTGTACAATTCGAACAAAGCGGTAACGGCCATTTTTAATATTGGTTTTGTAATGGGGGTCACCACTTTGCTCTACAAACCTGCGATTCTCTTTATACTATTGATTTGGTTAGCACTTTTCATCATGCGGCCCTTTGCCATTCGTGAGTGGTTGTTGGGGCTCTTGGGTGTTACCACTCCTTACTATTTTTTAGGAATCATCTTATTTCTGAACAACCAGTTTGCTTGGACCAAAATACTCCCCATTATTCACTTTACCTTGCCTGTGTTGCCCAATTCAGTAACGATAACACTCAGTATTTTGCTATTGATGTTGGGGTTTGTTATTGGCGGGTTCTATGTTCAAAATAACTTGAACAAGATGTTGATTCAGGTTCGGAAAAACTGGAGCTTGTTGTTGCTCTATTTGATGGTAGCAGCGCTTATGTTATTGACCAATGGGAAAGAAAACTACGTAAGTTGGTTGCTCTTTGCTGTTCCTCTTTCAGCCTTCCATGCTTCTGCCTATTTCTATCCCAATAACAAGACTTTCCCCATGGTTTTACAGTGGAATATTTTCGCTTTTGCGATATATATCAACTATATGACCTAAGTTTTGCACGCCTTTTTAAAATCCCATCTTTTCAAGTACCTTTGCGGCATCAATAAAAATCCCCAGAATATGAAATTCGGAGTGGTAGTATTCCCCGGTTCTAATTGCGACAGAGACATGCAAGATGCCCTTCAAAATGATTTGAAGCAAAACGTAACAATGTTATGGCATAAAGACAAGGATCTCAGTACGTTTACTACCGAAGATTGTATTGTATTACCCGGTGGATTTAGCTATGGCGATTACTTGCGTTGCGGCGCCATTGCGCGTTTCAGCCCTATGATGCAGAGTGTAATTGAATTCGCCAATGCAGGAGGTAAAGTACTGGGGGTGTGTAATGGGTTCCAAATTTTATGCGAATCGCAGCTTTTACCCGGCGTATTATTGAGAAATGCCAACCAACAATTCATTTGTAAGAACGTATATATCAAGGGAGTAGGTTCCGATAAGGCGCTCAGTATCCCCATTGCGCACGGCGAAGGTCGTTACCACGCTGATGCCGATACCCTGGCTTCTTTGGAAAAAAACAACCAAATCATCTACCGCTACTGCGATGCACAGGGCAATATTACTCCTGCCGCCAACCCTAATGGCGCTACCAAAAACATCGCAGGTATCTGTAACGAAGGCAGAAATGTGTTTGGAATGATGCCGCACCCGGAAAGAGCCTGTTCAGATACCCTCGGAAATACTGATGGTAGATTGATTTTCAAGGCTTTAGTAATGAATGGCATCGCTCAAGCTAAATTGGCCTCTCTCGTATAATATTTTTTGCAAACCATTAGCATTCTAAAAGCGAACTTTACCGTTTATATCTAAGATCAAAGTTTGTTACATGAAAGCATTTTACACTCTTCTGGCCGTATTAGTGGTAAGTATCAGCACTTCATTTGCACAATCGAGCAAACAGGTGAACTGGAGTTTCACCGCAAAAAAAATAGCTGATAAAACCTACGAAATTCACATGACGGCTACCATTAATCCTGAATGGCATATGTATGCTCAAAATGCAGGAGTAGAGGGGCCGCTTCCAACAAAATTTACGTTTACAAAGAACCCATTGGTAAATGCCGATGGTGAAATTAAAGAAGTAGGTAACCTGATTAAAAAGAACGAAGAGATGTTTGGTGGCATGGTGAACTACTACGAAAAAAAGGTAGAGTTCGTAAAAGTGGTGAAGGTAAAGGCGAATGTAAAGACAGCCCTTGCAGGGAAAGTATTGTTTTTGGTTTGTGGCGAGCGAGAGTGTTTGGTACCTTCTGAAATCCCCTTCACCGTTCAAATCGGAGGATAATTAACTACATTTACGTGATATATCGGGTTTCTGTTTCAGAAGCCCGTTTTTTTTAATAAGCGAATAGACGATATGAAACGCAGCGTACAGTTCTTGTTGATAGGTTGTTTGACTCTTTTGTTTGGAAATATTCAAGCGCAAGATTCATTGGTGAATCCCGCAAAATGGAACTTTAAAATTGTAAAATGGGAACAGGGACATTACACTATTGCCGCCACTGCATCTATAGACAACGGCTGGGGTGTTTTTGCTCCTGAAATGAGCGATGATTTTCCCAATACAAGAGTAGCGTTTGATTCGGGCGTAACGGTTTCGAATCTTCAATTGAAATCGGAAGGCAACACGGTGAAAGAAAAGAACTCACTTTTGGAAGCCGATGTTCAATATTTTAAATCGAATGGCACCGTATTACTATCTTTTGATGCGGCCCCTAATACTTTGATCAAAGGCGCGTTGAAATACATGGCCTTTAAAGCCGATAATTTTACCAATCCCATCGATGTTCCCTTTAAAATCAAAATTGATGCATCCGGTGCGGCCACACTGGTATCGGCTGAATTAGCCGGATCAACTAGCGGAGCAGCGCGAATTAAACGAAATGCGATTGATGTTGATCATCCCACTTATGATGTTGGAGGAACCGGTGCAGAAGGAAAGAAAAGCTTATGGTCTATTTTTTTACTTGGTATTGCCGGAGGACTTTTAGCACTCGTAATGCCTTGTACTTTTCCAATGATACCCATGACCGTTAGTTTCTTTACGAAAAAGGCAACGGATCCCAAGAAGGGAATTCGCAATGCTTTTCTCTATGGGTTTTTCATCTTCCTGATCTACGTGATTATCAGTGTTCCTTTTTATTTCTTGGAAGCAGGGAATGCTGCTATACTTAATAACATTGCAACCAATGCTTGGTTGAACCTATTCTTTGCGGCCATCTTTTTGGTGTTCGCACTTTCCTTTTTTGGACTCTATGAAATTGGCTTGCCAAGCAGCATTGCCAATAAAGTTGATTCAAAAGGCGACATGGGAAGCATTGGCGGTATCTTTTTTATGGCAATGACGCTGGCCATCGTGTCGTTCTCTTGTACCGGTCCTATCTTGGGAACCTTACTGGTAGGGGCTTTGACCGATAATGGCGGCGCCATTCAATTAACCGTTGCGTTGGCCGGATTTGGAATCGCGCTCGGGCTGCCATTCGGTTTGTTTGCCTTGTTCCCTCGTTTCTTGAATTCATTACCCCGCTCCGGAAGCTGGATGAATACGGTGAAAATTGTATTTGCCTTTATTGAACTAGCCTTAATGATCAAGTTCATTAGCAATGCCGATTTAGTAGAGCATTGGGGAATTTTGAAGCGTGAAACCTTCTTTGCCATTTGGATTGCCATTGCATTGGCTACTTCTTTGTATTTGTTTGGTGTGTTGAAATTTAGCTACGATCCACCACCGCCTAAATTGAGTTTGGGAAGAAAAATACTTGCAACGATCTTTTTGATATTTGCTCTATACATGGTGCCCGGTTTAACCAATACCAAGTATGCCAACTTATCGCTGATCAGCGGATTTCCACCGCCGTTGAGTTATAGTTGGTATGGTAAGAAAGGGACAACCGAAGGACGCGTAGAGCCTCAAGTGGTGAATGATTACGAAGCGGCATTGGCCTTGGCGAAAAAAGAGAACAAGCGTATCTTGATCGACTTTACCGGTTGGGCTTGTGTGAACTGTAGAAAGATGGAGGAAAATGTGTGGACCGATCCGGAAGTAAAAGAGATCATCGAAAAGAAATACATTTTGTTGAGTTTGTATGTTGATGATCGAAGAGTGTTAAAGGACGAAGATCAATTTCTTTATACCAATACAGAAGGTGCCAAAGTACCGATCAAAACAGTGGGCGATCTCTACAGCACTTTCCAATCGGAAAACTTCAAAAACGCTTCTCAACCCTTATATGCAGTAATCACTGCCGACGAAAACCTAATCACTAAACCTGTTGGGTATACGCCAAATGTGAAGGAGTATAAGGCTTGGTTGGAGCAGGGGCTGAAGTAATTAAGAATTAATAATTAATAATGAAACAGCAGTGTACAGGAGCGAGGATGAAAAGAGACGAAGAGCGAGGAGAGGAGGACAAAGACTTTGCGAATGCTTTGCGGTCTCTGCGCTCTTAGCGGTGAATGCATTACTTAATGCCTAACACCTAAGGCCTAAGGCCTAAAGCCTAACACCCAAATCACAGAACTCACCACTCTTCAAAAAAAAATCGGCTCACATGTTCGTACCATGTGAGCCGATTAGTTAGGCGTCATACTGGGTCAGCCTTCAGAGCAATTCTTTCGTATGAGGGAGAACCAGCATGACAATATTATCACTCAAGCAGTTTTGTAAATTTACGGACAGCTAGTTTTGGAACCATATCACATCCGTTAAAACTTACTTAAACCAATTAGAGAGCGATTTTCTTTTGCAACATCATTTTGCGGAGGTTAATTAACCCGTAACGCATGCGACCTAAAGCCGTATTGATACTGCAATTTGTTAAAGCTGCAATTTCTTTAAAGCTTAAATCGGCATAGTGACGTAAGATGATCACTTCGCGTTGATCGTCGGGCAACAAATCCAGCATTTGACGAACGCGGTCGTGGCTTTGACGCTTCATCATTTTGGCGTCAGCACCTTCTTCTGTGAAGTTCAACACTTCGAAGATGTCGCGATCATCGCTGGTTTTAATGGCGGGAGTGCGTTTTACTTTGCGGAAATGGTCTACACACAAGTTGTGCGCAATACGCATTGCCCAAGGCAAAAACTTACCTTCTTCGGTGTAACGTCCACCGCGGATGGTATCAATAATTTTAATGAGAACGTCCTGGAAGATGTCTTCAGCTAAATACTTGTCTTTTACCAGGAATAAGATGGAGGTGTACATTTTGTCCTTGTGACGGATAACGAGGACTTCGAGCGCATTGAGATTTCCCTCTTGGAAATCTTGGATTAGTTCATGGTCGGTTTTTTTACGTAGGGAATTCATAAAACTTCTACGGGTTTTTGAAGGTGATAGGATATTTGTTATGTTATGGATTTTATTTAAAACGGCTTTTCGGAGTAGAAGTGCTCAATTCAATAGGCGAAACAGTTTAGTTTGTTATTCAAATGTGAATTATGTGCTAAAGATATACACTTTTGTGAAAAAACCAAACTTTATGATAATTTTTAAAATATTTTTCCTCCGATGTGAATAAGATGACAAAAATTTTAGTTTTTTCTTGGAGGGACCTTCGTAATTTTCCGGTCTATTTATGAGGACGGAGAGTAAATCTAGCACAAAATCCACAAATAAATCACATTTGTCAGCTGCTGACGAAATTTTTATTCAAGGAGCCCGCGTTCACAATCTAAAGAACGTTTCCGTGGGTATCCCGCGCAATAAGTTAGTGGTAGTAACCGGTGTTTCCGGTTCGGGTAAAAGTTCCTTGACCATTGATACCCTCTTTGCAGAAGGCCAGCGTCGCTACGCCGAAAGCTTGAGTGCCTATGCGAGGCAATTCATGGCAAGAATGGTGAAGCCCGATGTGGATTTCATCAAAGGGCTCTGCCCTGCGATCGCTATTGAGCAAAAAGTAATTACAAGAACCCCCCGCTCTACAGTAGGTAGTATGACCGAGATCTACGACTATCTCCGACTCTTCTTTGCTCGCGTTGGAAAAACCATCTCTCCTGTTTCGGGTAGGGAAGTGAAGAAAGACGATGTAAAAGACGTAGTAACGGCTATCGAAGGATTGAAGAAGGGTTCCAAAGTAATGATCATTGTTCCTTTCAAACAACATAAGAACCGAAAGCCTGCAGAAGAGCTGAATATTCTAATGCAAAAGGGCTTTACTCGATTATACGAGAACGGTGCTCCACTTCGCATCGAAGATTTATTGGAAGACGCCTCTTGGAAGCCCACAAAAGCCTGCTATATTTTAATTGATCGTATCGTAACAAAAGAATTTGAGGAGGAAGATCTTCACCGCATCGCCGATTCTGTTACCACCGCTTTCTATGAAGGTGAGGGGGCCATGGAATTGGAAATCGATGGTGACAAACACCTTCACTTCTCCAATAAATTTGAATTGGATGGAATCGTTTTCGAAGAACCCGTTCCCAATCTCTTCTCATTTAATAACCCATTTGGCGCTTGTCCAACCTGTGAAGGCTTTAGTCAGGTATTGGGTATTGATACCGATTTGGTAATTCCTGATCGACGACTCAGTATTTACGACGGAGCTGTTGCTCCATGGAAAGGTGAAAAGCTGGGTTGGTGGAGAGACCAATTCATTAAAGGCGCGCGCAAATCAGATTTCCCGGTTCACAAACCCATCATGGAACTCACCAAAGCACAATACAAAACCTTGTGGGAAGGTGGGGCCGATATGCTTGGGATCAATGATTTTTTCAAAGAAGTAGAATCGAACTTGTATAAAGTGCAATACCGTGTATTGCTATCTCGCTATCGCGGACGCACAACTTGCCCCGATTGCAACGGCTACCGACTTCGAAAAGAAGCACTGTATGTGAAAATTGGAGGAGCTCATATTGGAGAGCTTTGTGAAATGCCGGTAAAAGATTTGAAAAAATGGTTCGATGAGTTGAAGCTTTCTACCTATGAGAAAGAAGTAGGAAAGAGAGTATTGTTGGAAATTCATCACCGCCTTAAAACATTGCTCGATGTGGGGCTGGGGTATTTAACCTTAAGCAGATTGGCCAATACTTTAAGTGGCGGAGAAAGCCAGCGCATACAATTAACCCGCTCTTTAGGAAGCAATCTGACTAACTCCTTATATATATTGGATGAACCTTCGATCGGACTGCACGCGCGCGATACAGAACGCTTGATCAAAGTATTGAAAGAATTGCGCGATCTAGGTAATACCGTTGTAGTAGTAGAGCACGATGAGATGATGATGCGGGAAGCCGACTATATTATTGACATGGGACCTTTGGCTTCTCATTTAGGTGGTGAAGTGATAGCCCAGGGAAATTATGATTCCATTATTAAGAACAAAGAAAGCTTAACCGGAAAATACTTAAAGGGAGAACTGGGTATTCTTCCTCCAAAGAAAGTACGCAAGTGGCGCAGGTCTGTAAAAGTGGAAGGAGCCATGCAGAACAATCTGAAGAATATTTCTGTGGAATTTCCATTACAAATATTAACGGCAGTAAGCGGAGTGAGTGGCAGTGGTAAAACCACCTTGGTAAAACAGATATTGTATCCCGCTTTGCAAAAGATCAAAGGATTGGCAGGAGATAAAGTGGGATTGCACAAAGCTGTTACCGGTGATGTGGAATTCATTACACAAATTGAAATGGTGGATCAAAACCCCATCGGAAAAAGTTCAAGAAGCAATCCGATTACTTATATCAAAGCCTACGACGAAATCCGTGATTTGTATGCCAGTCAACCACTAAGCAAATTACGCGGATTTCAACCCAAGCATTTCTCTTTCAATGTTGATGGTGGGCGCTGCGATACCTGTAAAGGTGAAGGCGAACAAGTAGTAGAGATGCAGTTTCTGGCGGATGTGCATTTAACTTGTGAAAGCTGCGGCGGCAAACGTTTTAAAGAAGAAGTATTGGAAGTGCATTACCGCGAGAAAAACATTGCTGATATTTTGGAAATGAGTGTAGACCAGGCAATCGAATTCTTTAAGGATGAGAAAGACATTGTAAACAAAATCAGTCCGCTTCAAAAAGTTGGACTTGGTTATATCAAACTTGGACAATCTTCGGATACTCTATCGGGTGGTGAAGCGCAACGTGTGAAATTGGCTTCTTTTCTTGGAAAAGGAAAAGCTCAAGGGCATATACTATTTATTTTCGACGAGCCAACAACAGGCTTGCATTTTCACGACATCAATAAATTACTGGAATCTTTTAATGCCTTGATCGATCAAGGACATTCCATTCTCGTAATTGAACACAATACGGATGTGATTCGTTCGGCAGATTGGGTGATCGATTTGGGTCCCGAAGCCGGTGACGGTGGCGGTACACTAGTATATAGTGGTGAACCGGAAGGATTGAAATTGGTGAAAGGCAGTCAAACAGGGAAGTTTTTATAAGTATTCAGTTTTGAGTTTTAAGTAGTAGGTTTTTTCAATACCATCTTAAAACTCAAAACTTATAACTTTGAACTCAAAACGCTCTAGAATTCAAACTCATACATCTTCACAAGTCTTCCTCCATCCGTTTTCTTATTGTATGCTGATACGCGGACTTCGAAATCGCTGTTCTTGTACACAGTATACTTGCCTCCTTTGATGTCTTCGTTTTTAACAGTGGTGAATTGGTGTTCGAAAAGCCAGACTAAGAATTTCTGGTATTCTTCTTTATTGTAGGTTCGATAAATTGTGAGTCTCGAATCTATGTGTTCTGTTTTTATTTCTGTATAAGAAAAGGAACGAACCCATGTTTTATCATCTTCTATTTTTTCAACACTGGTATAATACTTCGAAACGGATGAAGCTGCGGTATCCATTTCTTTTTGCAACAACGTAAATCCTGATTTTTTCATCAGGGTATCTATTAAAGCGCTGTTTTTGGTTCGAGTACCAAAGAAGTTATCGGCGCTTAGCGATTGTGCACTTGTACTAATTCCATTCAGTAAAAGCACCAAAATAAATACCCCTCCAACAAAGGCCTGCTTTTTTGAAATGGTTTGAAGATTTCTGTAAAAAAAATGCGCCATGAATTTCATGGCGCAAACATAGTTGATGTAAACTAAAAGAAAACTTAAACTAACGAAAGCGATCGGCACTTTTCACGAGTTGTTCGTCTTTATAGATGGCTCTTGCCGCCAGCACCAGAAATACCGGCATGGCAAAAGTAAAGATCGAAGTTAGGGCGTATTTCCCTTCGGTATATTTCTGAGATTCAACGAAATAAAGAGTGATCAACAAAAGTGAAACAATGATGGCGGCTGCCGTAAGTCTTAACTGCAGTTTCCTATTCTTAAATAGAAAAAGAGTAATGGCCGAAAGTACCGTTACACCTACTGCTTACAGTAGGTGTAACGGTACTTTCG
>DGDD01000117.1 GCA_002385265.1 Chitinophagaceae bacterium UBA3961 | reverse complement strand
CATAACGAATAGCACCCTCACCACCAAATTTGGTATCTCCTGCAAACAAATGGTGACAGATATAAGAAACGAGGAAGAGGATCGACAATACCATTGCCGTCATCATCAAGTTTTTGTGCAATTGATATTTGCCCGATTTCACTGCAAACAAAGCAGCCAACAATAGTACAGCTACTAAGGAGTTGATCACGGCATTGATGCTTGCAAACAGATGCACATCAAAACCAAGGTCAACCTGCAGTGTAATTCTACTCAAGGCAACAACGGCCACAAAAACAATTACAGAGAAAATTCCAATCAACCAGGCTGCTTTCTTATCGTTCTTGGTTAAACTAGCTTTCAACATACGCGTTATTTTATAATATTTTTTGATCTGGAGCTAAAGAATAAAAGTGCTCCTACTAATACAAGTACGATTACAAAAATGGGCCACAATTGTTTCAGTTGCTGGAAGATGGCAGAGGGCTTCTTTTTGTCTTTTTCTAGGCTAAGAAATACAATGTCTTGCGATAGTTTCAGAATCTGAGCCGTATCCATTCCATTGTAGTAGCCTCTAATTACATGGTCTTTATCGAGCAATACAAATTTCGGGGAATGTTCGAAGAGGGTATCTACGCCGTTACCATCGATGGCACCCAGTCTCATTTCATGTACGCCAAAATCGTAGATGCTATCGATATTGCCGGTAAGCATCCACCAGCGTTCATGATCAACGCCGTGTTTGTCGGCATACGCTTTTAAAGCTGCTACCGAATCTCTCTTCGGATCAATGGAGATGGAAATCAGTTGTACTATAGAACTGTCTACGATCTTTCGAGGATCGGTGGAGTGCATCATGTCTTGCAGACGACGCATGTTCTTTGTCATGTAAGGACAGATACTAGGACAGTGGGTGAAGAAGAAGTCCATTACAATCACTTTGTCCTTTATGCTGTCTAGGGAGACCTTTGCTCCAAGTTGGTTGGTGAGGTTGATATTGCCTACTTGATGCCAAATGGTATCACTAATTTTTTTCCCGTCTTTCACTTCTTCATTGATAGCATCGGGGTAGAATCGGGGAGGCATTTTTACCGCACCATCGCTATACCCCTTCACAAACAAGTAGCTCACCACTGGAAGCAGAACAGCTATCAACAAGGCCAATAATGCTTTCTTACTCATACCAAAAATTGAAGTGCAAAGGTAGCGCAGACGGGGCGTTTGTGAGCGAAAACGAATAAAAAAAGAGGGATGAACCACGGGGGTGGTTTGTATTCACCGCAGAGTGCGCCAAGTCCGCCAAGGAGTCGCAAAGTATTTTTTTCACCGCAACGGCGCAGCGATCACAGCGGTTTCGCAGCGTCCCTATTTTCTCTCGACATCTCCTCGCTCCTCATTTCCTCGTCTCCTCGTTCCTGTACTCCCCCTCTTCTTTCTCTGAATTTCCTCGCTTCCCGCAACGGCTTCGCCTGCGGGACTAAAATTTATTCCGCTGCGCTTCATAAATTTCAGCCTCCTTCCTCGCTCCTCGTTTCCTCGCCTCCTCGTCTCCTCTCATCCTGCATCAAAAAAAAGAGGAAGCCTTTCAGCTCCCTCTCTCTAACTATTTCAACAAAGCATTACAATTAATGTACTTTCTCTCCGTGCTCAGCTGCTTTTTCGCCATGTCCTGATTTTTCAGAATTGTGCTCTTCAACAGGAGCTGCTTCTTTGCTGTGCTCGAGGTGTTGTCTGTCGTATGTGTTACGAAGGTTCTTGTAAGAAGTACCATCCCAAAGGAAGGCCAAAATGAACCAAATGAACAACATCAAAGGCACTACAATGGTCATGATCATGTTTCTGATTTCATCACCTAAGTGCATGAAAATTGAAACGATGTAGAATGCTTTCGCTAAAGAAAGAATTACGATTACACCTTTAATGAAGTGAACCAATGTTACGCTGTGGTTTGGATCTTTATTGATGAAGAAAATCCAGTAACCGAGCGCCAATTCAATGAGGGTGATCACACTCAACAATACAGTGGTGCGTATGATCTTTTTCACCGTTTCTTTAGAATCGTGGTGTACGGTATACGTTACTTCAGGTGAAACTTCTTGATGTGACATATTATAATCAGATTATTAAGTTCTTAAATGAATTAGAGCAGATAGAAGCACAGGAATACGAATACCCATACCAGATCCACAAAGTGCCAATACAAACCTGCTTTCTCAATCATCAAATAATGACCTTTCTTATCGAAAGTACCATTCAAGGTCATGATCAACATAATGATATTGATCACAACACCAGAGAACACGTGGAAACCGTGGAAACCGGTGATGGTAAAGAAGAAGTTAGCGAAGTTTGAAGTAGAGATGGTTCCATCGGCGTTAGGGAAAGGATTGCTACCCCACCAAGCACCTTCATGGTACAAGTGCGTCCACTCCCAAGCCTGACAGCCCAAGAAAGCAGCACCACCAATGATGGTCCAGATCAACCATTTTACTACCCCTTTTCTATTCATGTTGTGACCTTCATGAACAGCCAACACCATGGTAACAGAGCTTACGATCAGAATAAAGGTCATTAAACTCACGAATACCAGTGGTAACCCATTTCCTAAGAGTGGAGCAGATTGGAACACATGGTTAGGGTCGGGCCATCCGTTGCTACTGATTCTCACAGTTCCGTAAGAAATCAAGAAAGCGCCGAACGTGAAGGCATCACTCATCAAGAAATACCACATCATTAATTTACCATACTCGATGTTGAAGGGGCTCTTACCACCACTCCACCATTTTGTATTTGCAGCTACAGGTTGTGACATGTTACTGTTTTAAAGGTTCTAATTAAACAAAAAATCTAAAATACTTTTATTACAATCGCATCAAAAAGAATACGAATAAATACACCCAAAGTAGATCCACAAAATGCCAGTAGGTAGCAACTACTTCTAACGGCACCGGATTGTAAGATCTGATCTTGATACTAAACGCTTTCATAAACATCACGATCAATGCAATTACACCTCCAATTACGTGAACGGCGTGTAATCCAAAAATGATGTATAAGAACTGTCCCGCTCCGGATCCTTCCATTTTGATTCCCGAGTCGTACAACCCGATGAAACCAAACCACTGCATTCCTACGAACAAAGAACCCAAAAGCGCTGTTACGGTTATCAGCGTTCTGTATTTTCCTCTTTCTCTTTCTTTAAAAGCCTTTAAACTCATTTGCATCGTTACACTACTAATCAACATAATGGCTGTTGAATAATAGAAGATCGGAGGCAAAATGATGGGTGTCCAACCCGGCAAACTTCCTTTAACGATGTAGGCACTGGTTAAACCGGCAAACATCATAATGATACTCGCGATGCCTACCCAAAGGGTAAACTTATGCGGGTGTATCTTTTTTCGTTGCGTACTCACACTCTCTGTCATCACTTATTAATTTACTTACCAAATTTTATCAGCCAATAACGCTAGTAACACGATTGGTAAATAGAAATAACTGCTAAACATTACTCTTCTTGCTGCCGATCTTTCCATTTCACGATACAAACGAACACATTGCCAAACCATGAAAAGATTCGCGATAAACAAGATTCCCATACTCACCAGCCCGCTAATTCCAACCAAGTAAGGTAGAAAACCTACCGGTATCATTACCAGCGAATAGATTATCGATTGAATTGCTGAATATTTTGTGGGTCCTTCTGTTGAGGGCATCAGCTTAAAACCTGCATTGCTGTAGTCTTTATGCGCTACCCAAGCAATTGCCCAAAAATGTGGGAACTGCCAGAAGAACTGGATCGCAAACAATACCCATCCACCAACTCCTAAATCATCGTTTCCGGCAGCCCAACCAATTAAGCAAGGCAATGCTCCGGGAACGGCACCCACTAACACCGATATCGCACTCACTTTCTTCAAAGGAGTGTACATATAGGCATAAATGAACCAACTTACCAATGATACAATAGCAGATAGCAGGTTAAAATACTTCCACAAAATGAACAAACCCAACACCAGCATTACTACTGCTGCGATGCTTGCTTCTGTGGTCGACATTCTTCCCGCTGCTACCGGACGATTGGAAGTACGATGCATTTGGGCGTCGGTATCTTTTTCTGCAATCTGATTTACCGTATTGGCGCTACCTGTTATCAAATAACCACCAATGAACAGCAATGTCATCATCCACCAATCGTACTCCGCAATTTTTGGAGCCAATAAGTAACTGATCACTGCAGAAAAAGCCACCATGAAAGTGAGACTGAACTTGGTGAGCAGTCTGTAATCTTTCAGCTTTTCCGAAAATTTAAAAGAACTGTTTCCCTTCACTGTTTCCTTCTCCATACAAAACTGTTTTTATTGAATCCGTTTGCAGGTTCATCGAAAACGGGAACCTCTAGCTTCCTACTAGTGATGGTGACTTTCGTCAGGACTAATAGGTTCAGTTTGAGGAATAAACTCTCTTCCGTCTTTAGCATAGTCGTACGCCCAACGGTGTACTTCAGGAATTTCACCAGGCCAGTTACCGTGACCAGGACGGATTGGAGCAGTCCACTCTAATGTAGTAGCACCCCAAGGGTTCTGTGTGGTTACTTTTCTACCTTTCCAAATGCTATAGAAGAAGTTGAATACAAACAAGATTTGTACAGCGAATACAAGCATTGCAACAGTAGAAATGAACTTGTTCAATTCAGCA
>DGDD01000038.1:2635-28603 GCA_002385265.1 Chitinophagaceae bacterium UBA3961 | reverse complement strand
GGAGCTTTTTCTTTTGCCTCTGCTTTACTTTCTTCTCCGCGCAAATATTGTTCAAATCCTTCGATGAACTCTTTGTTAGAGAGCTCCATCATATTATTCCCTTTGAACAAACTCAATAAGGATGTTTTTGCAACGCGCTCAGCCTGTGTTTTGGGTTCAAATGCATCTAATTCGTTTCCAGTATAGATATCTTTTCCCATTGCTTTTTTCAAAATGCTATCTTGCTTTTTGGAAGCGCCTACTACTTTTTTTAGGAAATACAAGTCAACACCTTCGTCTTCTGAACTTCCCATTACGGCTTCTTTTGCCTTCTTCCACATCGTATATTCATACTTATCATCTTCAGAAAGTGAATTGATGTCAATGGTTTTACCTTCGTATTTAGATTTCAAGGCGTGGTAAACACGTGCTCCTTCATAAGAATCCTGTTCAACATTTTTTCCATTCTTGTTTCCTAAGAAGTTCCAACCATTGATGTCATCTACATAACCGTTTTGGTCATCGTCAATGCCATTGCCCGGAATTTCTTTAGTATTAACCCATAGTACATCTTTTAAATCTTCATGAAGTGTATCGATCCCTGAATCAATGACTGCAACAATTACTTGTTTGCTTTTTAGTTTTTTCGATTTAAAGAAATCGTACGCTTTATTTAAACTAATTCCATATTGACCATCCTTTTCTTTGTCCATTAAATGCCATCCCTTGGGCACTTCGTTGCTTTTTTTACTTGAAGTTCCTTGTGCGAATGATTTGATGGACAGAAGGGTAAGAATAAATGCTCCCAAAATCTTTGTAATTCTACTCATATTCTATTTTTTACTATGATGCGCTTAGTACCTATTTCGTTGTACCGCTACTCTTTTTGTGTTAATGTTAACAGAATTCAGTAAAGATAAAAAATGAAAGCCACTTACTAATAGAATTCGTAAGCGGCTTTCTCTTTTTAGGTCTTATTTATGTAATGTTATTCTAATGTAATTTCCACGCGTCTATTCTTTGATCTTCCTTCAGGCGTTGCATTAGAAGCGATTGGCTTTTCAAGCCCCCATCCAATTGCTTTGATTCTGGATGCATCAATACCTTTCATCAAAAAGTATTGTTTTACTGCTTCTGCACGCTTCAAACTAAGCTCCTTATTAAATGCCGGTGAACCAATATTGTCAGTATGTCCGTTGATGGTAACTTGAACATAGGCATTCTCTTTGAGCAACTTCGCAATATCATCAAGTGATTTGTAAGACGTTATTGCCAATACATCACTCTTGTTTCGGAAGTAGATATTCTGTGCAGCATAATTGACCTTTTCCACTACTTCTTTTTTGATCTCCGGACATCCACTGTTTGCTGCGATACCAGCCACTGTAGGACACTTGTCTTTATCGTCTGTAATTCCATCGCCGTCTGTATCTTTTTGAGGGCAACCTTTTAGAGCTGCAATACCGGCAACTTCAGGGCAGGCATCTTCTTCATCGTTAATTCCGTCCTGGTCTTTATCCGGAATTGGACATCCATTGTATTTTTTTAAGCCCGGTACAGAAGGACATTTGTCTTCTTCATCATTTACGCCATCTTTATCCGAATCGGGTGGCGGGCAGCCATTATAAGCGGCTTTCCCTGGTTTTGTTGGGCATTTATCTGTAGCATCCGGAATACCGTCATTATCCCTGTCAGGACATCCATTGGCAGCAATTGTGCCAGGAACTGAAGGGCAACCATCTTTATCATCCGGTACTCCATCCTTATCAGAATCTTTTGGAGGTTTCGGCGTAGTTCTGTTTAACCAAATGCCTAAAGAACCCCCAACTACTTGATGTTTGAAGCTACCATCGTAAGCAGCACGATAGAAATCAGAAACCCCTCTGCTAGCAAAAGCAGAAAGATATACTCCACCAAAATCAAACCCTGCACGTCCTCCAAGACCAAAATCAAAGGTGGTTACTTTGTTTTCTTCTTTACCAACTTCAAGATTATTTGTGTTTTTGGTGAATTTATTATTGGAAAAAGCACGCTTTTCTGTTACGTATGTGCCATTGTAAAAGAAGCTCAAATAAGGACCTACACTTGCGAAAAACTTTACTTTTTTGCCCAGGGGAAGCTTTACGCCCAAATTCAAAGGAATTTCAATATAGTTTGTATTAAGAGTGGTATTAAACGTAAGGGTATCGGTTGATTGAGCGGTAGCGGCGTCGTTCGTTTGGGCATATTTTCTCCCTTTTTGAGTATACAGAGCGCCGGGCATGAAGAAAAATCTGTTTTTCTTATCGAGCGGAACTTCTGCTAGAAAACCTAATTGGATACCTGTTTTCGATTTGTAGTTAGGTTTCGTAGTGGTTTCCCAGTTCGGAATACTATTGGTTTCAACTACGGAAGCCGAAGCCGGACCGCCAATAAGCGAAAGGCGTAATTGAGCTTTGGTACTTGAAAAAGCCAGTAAACCTACGAGAAAAACATACAGTTGCTTCATAATCAATCAAACTTTATGAACTTCTATAACGAAAAATTGATTCTGATAGTATGTAATGATGATTAATTTGAGTACTAAAAGTTCTGTGTAAAATATTGATTTACAGTAAAATAAAAAGAGCGCTGATTGAAGCGCTCTTTGAATTCATTTAAAGATCGAACTTGATACCCTGTGCCAACGGCAATTGCGTTGAATAGTTAATGGTATTGGTTTGCCTACGCATGTAGTTTTTCCAGGCATCACTTCCGCTTTCGCGCCCGCCCCCCGTTTCCTTTTCACCTCCAAAAGCCCCTCCAATTTCTGCACCTGATGTACCAATGTTCACATTCGCAATGCCACAATCACTTCCGGCGGCGGAAAGAAATTGTTCGGCTTCTCTCAAATTCAAGGTCATTATTGAAGAAGACAAACCTTGCGGAACTCCATTTTGAAGTGAAATGGCTTCCTCAATGTTTGCATATTTTAGAAGGTATAGTATCGGGGCAAATGTTTCATGTTGTACGATAGGGTAGTGGTTTTCTGCTTCTGCAACACATGGCTTCACATAACAACCACTTTCATATCCCGTACCCTCCAAAACACCACCCTCAATGATGAAGTTTCCTCCTTGCGCTTTACAGGCTTCAATTGACTGTAAGTATTGTTTTACGGCATCTTTATCGATTAAAGGACCAACATGGTTCGCTGAATCTAAGGGGTTGCCGATTTTTAATTGCTTGTATGCATTGACCAACTTTTCTTTTACAGTGTCATAGATGCTTTCATGAATAATAAGGCGGCGAGTGGTAGTGCAACGTTGTCCTGCAGTGCCTACAGCACCAAAAAGAGCACCCGTAATGGCAATATTGAGATCCGCGTCTTTAGAAATTATAATAGCGTTGTTACCTCCTAATTCGAGAAGGGCACGACCCAATCGAGCACCTACTGCAGCGCCTACTGCTTTTCCCATTCTAGTAGAACCGGTGGCAGACACCAACGGAACGGCCGGATCGTTACTCATCCATTCACCAACATTTCTTCCCCCATTAATGATACTAGAAACTCCTTCCGGTACTTGATTTTTTTCAAAAACCTCATTGACTATATTTTGACAAGCAATGGAGCAGAGGGGTGTTTTTTCGGATGGTTTCCAAATGCAAACATTGCCACAAATCCAAGCTAACATAGTGTTCCAGCTCCAAACTGCAACCGGAAAATTAAAAGCTGAAATGATTCCCACCAGCCCAAGTGGATGCCATTGCTCATACATGCGATGACCAGGACGTTCACTGTGCATAGTTAACCCATGAAGTTGACGCGACAATCCAACTGCAAAATCACAGATATCGATCATTTCTTGTACTTCACCATATCCTTCTTGCAAACTTTTTCCCATTTCATAACTCACCAATTTTCCGAGGTCGTCTTTTTTAGCACGAAGTGCCTCGCCAATTTGGCGCACCACTTCACCACGTTTCGGCGCTGGCCATTTGCGCCATTCAATAAAGGCTGCTTGTGCTGTGTTCACAACTTTACGATACGATGTAGCATCGGCAGTTGTAACAGCGCCAATCAATTTTCCGTCTACGGGAGAAAAACTTTCTATTTTTTCAGATGATCCGGGGATCCAATTTTTACCGGTAGACACACCTTCATTAATTGGTTTAATACCGAGATTGACTAAGAAATCCATGTTCAAATAAATTTTAATTCATAATAACAGCAATCTGTATCCGCGAGAACTAGTATTGTTCCGATTGATTTGGAAAGTCAACCGATTTAACGTCGCTAATGTATTGTTTTACGGCGTTCGATACAAGCTCTTCTAAGTTTAAATATTGACGTAAAAATCGAGGTTTGAAGGTATTATTGATCCCCAACAAGTCGTGCATCACCAACACTTGTCCATTGCATTCTGAGCCCGCACCAATTCCAATTGTGGGGATGTGTAAACTTTTAGAAACTGCTGCGGCTAATTCCGCAGGAATTTTTTCTAAAACAATCCCAAAACATCCGGCCTCTTGCAGCAGCAGTGCATCCGTTTTAAGTTTAGTTGCCTCTGCTTCCTCTTTTGCTCGAACATTATAGGTTCCGAATTGATAAATTGACTGTGGCGTCAATCCCAAGTGACCCATTACAGGAATTCCGGCTGCAACGATCTTTTTCACAGACTCCACTACTTCAGAGCCTCCTTCTAATTTAATGGCATGGGCACCTGTCTCTTTCATGATTCTGATTGCAGATGCCAGCGCTTCTTTAGGATTTGACTGATATGTTCCGAAAGGGAGATCTACCACCACTAAACTCCTCGTAACTGCTCTAATAACCGAGGCTGCATGGTAAATCATTTGATCCAATGTTATTGGAAGGGTTGTTTCGTGACCTGCCATCACATTTGAAGCAGAATCTCCAACTAAAATCACATCAATTCCAACCGCATCGAACAATCGTGCAAAGGAGTAGTCGTAAGCAGTGATCATTGCTATTTTCTCACCTTGCTCCTTCATTTTGTGAAGGGTGTGTGTGGTAATTTTCTTGATTTCTTTATGAGTAGACATGGATAAGCGGTTTATAGATTCCTGCAAAGTTAGGAACTAACCACTTGATTCTTCAATTCTTCGTATAAATGCTGTACCAGTCCATCGGCCAATCCGATTTTCGGAACAAAGATCTCGTCTATATCTGCCCAACGCATCACATTTACATAAATTTGAAGCGCGGGTACAATTACATCTGCGCGATCTTCCCGAAGGTGGTAAATTCTAACTCTATCTGCTACCGAAAAGGCATTGAATTCTTTATAGTAGTCTTTTAAAAGGTCGAGTTGTAGGGGCTTTCCTTCCTTCTTTTTCGAAATGGAGAATATTTTGTTGATATTGCCACCCGAACCGATGGCAATTATATCGTCGAATCCTTTCGTGGCTTTTTTGATGTATTCTTTTAATTCGTCCCAATGATCTTCTTCAACTTGCTTTTTTAATAGTCGAATGGTGCCAATATTGAAAGAACGTTTGAACACTAGTTTGCCCTCGGCAAAGAAAGTTAGCTCTGTACTTCCACCTCCAACATCAATATACAGGTAAGCATGGCCGGTTTCTAGGTTTTCTGCAATATGGTTTTCATAAATTAAGGTGGCTTCCGTATCTCCCGAAATCACTTCAATTTGAATACCGGTTTTTTCTTTCACCATTTCAATGATTTCTTTCGAATTGGCTGCGTCGCGCATGGCAGAAGTAGCAGCTGCTTTCAAATGGCTTAAGGGTACACCGTAGGCGTCTAATAAATTTCGATAGGCGTACATGGTACTCATGATCATATTCACTTTCGCATCAGAAATTCGACCATATTCAAATACATCAAATCCCAATCGAAGTGGTACCCGTACCAAATTGATTTTTTGAAACTGTGTCTGGAAATTGTCGGTTGGAATTACCTCCGAAATCAACAAACGAGCTGCATTACTTCCAATATCTATTGCTGCCAATCGCATCATAAGCCTAAGTTGTTTGAAGCGTTAGGTCGGGAGGAACGGGATCGACTACTATATGCTGTTTGTGAGCTTTTTGAAACAAGTACTCGAAAATGGCAACTTGAGATCGAATCTTTTTTACACCCTTTTCCCTTACGTACGCATTTTTCAATTCGTTGTCCAAAATTCTGGCTTTTACATTATCACTCAATTGAATATCAAGAATATTTTTCAACACTCTTTTAATATTGTCGTCGAGCACCGGGAAAGTAGCTTCAACTCTGTGGTCGAGGTTTCGTTGCATCCAATCGGCAGACGATAAGTACACCAGTTCTTTACCCTCATTGTGAAAAATAAATACTCTCGCATGTTCGAGGTATTCGTCGATGATGCTGATGGCCTTTACAGGGAATTTAAATTTCTTGTTTTCTGTATACATGCAAAAGATGCCTCTTATCACAAGTCGCAGTTTCACCCCACTGGCGGCGGCTTCTGTTAACAATGAAATCATTACCTCATCAGACAAGGAATTCATTTTAAGCGTAATAGCGGCTTCCTTGCCTTGCTTTGCATTTCTGATTTCCTTTTTAATTAGTCTGATCAATTCTTTTCTGAGGCCGGTAGGACAGGGGAGAATGGTTTTACACGCTTTTAAGAGCTGAGTTCCATCTTTCCAATTCTGCAGGTAGTTGAACATCCGATTCACATCGGCCATGATATGACGGTCGGAAGTAAGTAAACAATGATCGCCGTATACAAGGGAAGTTTTCTCATTCAAATTTCCGGTACTAACGAAACCGTAATGAATGGTGTGTGTAGCCAATCTTTTTTTGATCAAACACATTTTGGCATGCACTTTAGTATTGGGTATTCCAATTAATACTTTCACGCCTTCTTCTTCCAAAACCTTCTTCCAGTAAAGGTTTGCTTCTTCTTCGAATCGAGCTCTTAATTCGAGCATAACGGTCACTTCTTTTCCATTACGAACGGCATTAATTAGTGCATTCACTACTTTGGAGTTCGATGCAAGGCGGTATGCAGTAATTTTTATGGATTTCACTTCCGGGTCAATGGCCGCTTCGCGCAAAAGGTCAATAACGGGGTTGAAGGAATGATAAGGAAAGTTCAACATCACATCTTTCTCCAGAATTACATCAGTAACCCGAGGTGAATCTTTTAGAAGTGGGTGTGCAAAGGGTTTCTTTCGCAATCCTTTCTTCTTGAATACATCCGGGAAATCCATGAAATGGCGAAAATTGTGAATTCTTCCGCCTGGAATGATGTTGTCTTTCTTGGTAAGGCTTAATTTCTTAATGAGGAAATCGAGTAGAGAGGGATCCATGTCTTTGTCGTAAACCAAACGCACGGCTTTACCTTTTCTCCGGTCTTTGATTCCCTTTTCCAGTTTTTCCACCAGATCGGTTGAAAGGTCGTTATCGATATCAATTTCGGCGTCTTTGGTTACTTTAAAGATCCATGACTCGTATTTATCGTATCCAAAGAAGGAGAAAATGCTTTTTAGATTGTAACGAATCACATCTTCGAGCAGGATGATCCGGGTTTCGTCTGTTCCTGAAGGCAGTTGTTTGAACCTGCCGTTAGCGCGAGCCGGCACCTCAATAATAGCGAATTTTCGTTTGAGCGCCCCATCGCGGCGTGAGAGAACCACCCCTAGGTATAGTGATTTTTCGCGGATATACGGGAACTGGGGAATGCTTTCAACCATCAAAGGGATGGTATTGCTGCGCACTTCCTCTTCGAAGTAGTTTTGTACAAACTTTTGCTGGTCTTTGTTGAGTTGCTTTTCGGTAACCAAATAGATCTTTTCTGCTGCCAGCTCCTTTCGCACTTGTTCCCATATACTTGCGAATTTGGTTTGCTGCTGAAGCACGATATCTTGTATTTCGTTCAGAATTCTCCCCGGCGATTCTACTAAATGCATGTTTTTCAATTTGTTACCAAATTGATCCATGCGCTTTAGCGTTGCCACGCGAACTCTGAAAAATTCGTCTAAGTTATTGGAAAAGATTCCCAGGAACTTAATTCTTTCGCGAAGTGGAACGGTAGGGTCGGCAGCTTCTTGCAACACGCGCTCGTTAAAGGAGAGCCAACTAATATCACGAGCAATGGTTTTTCGTTTCATCCGGAGCAGGGTTTATCTTCAAAATTGGGCCAAGCATAATTCATTACAAATTAATAAATTATTAAGTTTGTAGGCCCAATAGAAACGCTAAAATTGAGAGAGTTCTGATGGTAATCCACATTTGTTAAGAAAAATGGCAAAAAAAATGTGGATTTCTTTTGTGGATACGGTAGTTTTCCCGACCTTTGCCGTCCTAAATTTTTTTGAATCATGGCAAGAGTATGTCAGGTGACTGGTAAAGTTCCCGTAACAGGAAACAAGGTTTCTCACTCAAATATTAAAACCAAGCGTCGTTTTCTGCCCAATTTGCAGGTGAAGCGCTTTTACCTCGCCGAAGAAGGAAGATGGGTTACCTTGAAAGTTTCTACCGAAGCTATTCGCACCATCAACAAAAACGGATTGTACAGTGTAGTGAAGGAATTGAGAGCGAAAGGAGAAAAAATCTAACAAACAACAGTAAAAAAGCTATAAAAATGGCAAAGAAAGGTAACAGAGTTCAGGTGATTTTGGAATGTACTGAGCACAAAAACAGTGGTCAGCCAGGCACTAGCCGCTACATCAGCACCAAGAACAAAAAGAACACTCCTGAACGTCTGGAGTTGAAAAAGTACAACCCTATCTTAAAGAAGGTGACTGTACACAAGGAAATCAAATAATTTGTTTGAACCCTTAGTGGATGTGCGGTATTTGAAGATTTCGGCACATCATACCGAAGATTCAAATTTGTAAACATTTTCAAACCGAAGCATCATGGCAAAAGCAGCAAAAACGGCGATCAAAACAAAAGACCAAAAGGCCGCAGCAGAAGCAAAAAACTGGTCAAAAGTGATTAAGGCTGTTCGCAGTCCTAAAAGCGGCGCTTATACTTTCAAAGAAGCGATCGTTCACAAAGACAAGATCAAAGAATATTTGGCTCAAAAATAATTTGGGTTAGTACTTGATATTAAGAAAAGCTGTTCCGTTAAGAACAGCTTTTTGTATTTTAGCTTTTCAATTGAGCATATGAGTTTTTTTGGAAAATTGTTTGGTAAGAAAGAAAAAGAAAGTTTAGACCAAGGACTGCAAAAGACCAAGGAAAACTTTCTATCGAAAATTACCAAAGCGATCGCTGGTAAGAGTTCAGTAGACGATGAGGTTCTCGATAACTTAGAGGAGGCCTTGCTTAGTGCAGATGTTGGCGTTGATACTACCGTTGCCATAATCAAAAAAATTGAAGAACGCGTTGCCAAAGATAAATACCTCACTACTTCTGAATTAAACAAGCTTCTTCAAGAAGAGATTGAATCTTTATTGGTTGATCCTCCCGCAGCTAATAATTATAGTTTCACCAGCCCACTTCCGGCAAAGCCATATGTAATTTTGGTTGTAGGTGTAAATGGTGCAGGGAAAACAACCACCATTGGTAAACTCGCACATAATTTTAAAAAGGCCGGGAAAGACGTGCTTTTAGGCGCCGCCGATACTTTTCGCGCAGCAGCCGTTGATCAGCTGACTGTTTGGAGTGAAAGAGCCGGTGTGCCAATTGTGAAGCAGGGTATGGGGGCCGATCCGGCATCAGTTGCCTTCGATACAGTGCAAAGTGGTGTGGCTCGTAACAGTGATGTGGTAATTATTGATACAGCCGGACGCTTGCATAATAAAGCGCACCTGATGGATGAATTGAATAAGATAAAAAGAGTGGTGCAGAAGCACATTCCCGATGCTCCACATGAAGTTCTGTTAGTATTAGATGGCAGTACCGGTCAAAATGCTTTGGAGCAAGCCAAACATTTTACAGCTACCACCGATGTAACTGCAATAGCCATCACTAAATTAGATGGAACTGCAAAAGGTGGTGTTGTTCTGGCGATTGCCAATCAGTTTAAAATTCCGGTGAAGTTTATAGGAGTGGGAGAAAAGATGGAAGACTTATTGGTATTCGATAAACACGAATTCGTAGATAGTTTGTTTTCTCTGAAATGAGAAAATCGCTAAAATAAAAAGTGCGGTACTAGTAAGTGCCGCACTTTTTTTATGTTCTTTTTTCGCTTATTTAATGGTGTATCGGATGCCAACGCCGCCCCAACCACTTTCAAAATAGGAATACCCTACTAAATTGAAAGACGGTTGCCAATCGATGCTGATGTTCAAAGGGGCTCCTGAAATTTTATAGTCCAGTCCAAGAACTCCATCAATACCTATAGCTACGCCGCGATCACGATCCGGATAACGATTCTTCCAATCATCGTTCCAGAAACCTACGTGTGCGCCTGGACCAGCGTACCATTTCAACCCTTTCGCTCCCTGAATATCCCCATGAAATTCATATAAGCCTGTGAAACGAAAACCATAGTTCCAGAAATATCCAAGTCCTTCCAAGGCACGGTTACTTTGAGTGAAATGCTTCACTGAAATTGCACCTGGATAGAATTTTACACCAATTGCTGTTTGATAACTACTTCCGTTTGCTTGTGCAAAGGCACCTACTGAAATAAAAAGTACCATTACACTGATCATAACTCTTTTCATATTCGATTAGTTTAGTAAAAGGCCTATTTGAAAAAACTGTGCCAAACTTACGGATACTGTAAATCCAGGTAGTCAAAAAGTGGTCGATTAACAATTGTATGACATTCAATATATTATATTATGCGTACCAGCTTGATTTTGCAGCACTTATTACCTTACTCAAAGGCGTTTATACACTATCTTTGCAAGTAATATGAAGGCAAAAACGCTCAAGAAAGACAAAGTAAACATCATTACATTAGGCTGCAGTAAAAACATGGTTGACAGCGAAGTGTTAAGTGGCCAATTGTTAGCAAATGATATTGATGTAGTGCATGAAAGTGGAAAGAAAGACCACAACATCGTGATCGTTAATACTTGTGGGTTCATTGAAAAAGCAAAAGAAGAATCGATAAATACAATTCTTGATCAAGTTGCTTTAAAGCAAAAAGGTAAATTAGATAAAGTATATGTTACCGGTTGTTTGAGTCATCGTTACAGAGATGATCTCGAAAAAGAGATTCCTGAAGTGGATGCTTGGTTTGGTACGATGGAGCTCCCTTTAATACTCAAGCGCTTTGAAGCTGACTATAAATCGGAATTGCTCGGCGAGCGTTTATTAGCCACTCCTCAGCACTATGCCTATTTAAAGATTGCAGAAGGATGCAATAGAACTTGTGCATTCTGTGCGATCCCTTTGATGCGCGGAGCGCACACTAGCAAATCGATTGAGGAAATCGTGAAAGAAGCAGAAGGCCTAGTAAAACGTGGTGTAAAAGAGATCATGTTAATTGCACAAGAATTGACCTACTACGGCCTCGATTTGTATAAAAAAAGAATGCTGGGCGATTTGCTCAAACATTTAAGCGATGTGAAAGGATTAGAGTGGATCCGTTTGCATTATGCCTACCCATCAAAATTCCCTTTGGATATTTTGGATGTGATGCGTGAGCGCCCCAATATTTGTAATTATCTCGACATGCCGCTTCAGCACGCCGCCAATAACATGCTTAAAGCAATGAAGCGTCAGATTACCAGAGAAGAGATGGAAGATCTGATTGGAGCCATTAGAGAAAAGGTTCCCGGAATTTGTCTTCGAACCACCTTAATTGCAGGATTTCCCGGAGAAACCTTAGACGATATCGAAGAATTAAAATTCTTCCTTCAAAAGCAACGGTTTGATAGAGTGGGAATTTTTACTTATTCGCATGAAGAAGGAACTTCTGCATATGACTTGGTAGATGATGTTCCAGCCGAAGAAAAAGAAAGAAGAGCGCAGGAAGTAATGGAAGTACAACAAGAGATTTCATTGGAAAAAAACCAAGAAAAAGTTGGACATACTTTTAAAGTAATTATTGATAAGAAAGAGGCCGGCCGTTACCTCGGCAGAACAGAGTTTGACAGCGTTGAAGTTGACAATGAGGTAGTGGTCAATTCAGACACTCCTTTGGTTATTGGTGATTTCGTAAATGTCAAAATCACCAAAGCTTACAATTATGATATTGAAGGCGAAGTGGTTTCTTAACTTAATTTAATGGGATGGTAATTACTTCTCTTACAATTGTGCCGTTACCGGTAACTCCTGAAACAATCAGGAGTTTTTTGTTTATGTAATCAGAGTTGTAATAATTGATCTTTATCTCCCCGGCACTATCAGGTGCGTAGTCGGCTTTCCAAAACAGGGTGTTCCGAATGTCGGGAAGGGAGTTTTTTACCTTCTCTTTTGAATAGTCTACCGTTTCAAATGCTATTGGTATTTGTAGTCCATGGAAAACAATTGAGTTCGATTTGTCTGCATTCTTTTCATCTTCTAAACCCGTTCTAGGGCGAACGTTGGTATTTATCAAAATTACACCATTAGCGCCTACAGTGCCGTACTGTGCGCCTTGGGCGCCCGAGAGTACTTCAATAAAGTCAATATTTCGCGCCGAGAAAGTATTCAGGTAGTTAATAACTGGACTATTATTGATATTGAAACCTATAGCTCCGGCAAATCCACCAACATTTACAATTACACCGTTGACTACAACAAGGGGTTCTGAATTGGCCGTAACGGCTCCATTCATAGATCGCATACCTCCTTGAATCGTCAGAAATCCATTCATAATCATTACTCCGGGTGCACCCAAAATTGCATTGGCGGTATTTCCGTCTCCCAATTGATCTAATAATTCAGGGCCGGCTATCCAAGAATTCTTGCTTACTCGTTTCTTTTGAATGATCTCATTCAGTTGTCTATAATTTGCCTGCACTGCTACGGCCGGTAATTCTTTGAACTTTGATTTTTCTTCTAGATACTTCTCAATAATTGGAGATTGAGAAGTTCGGAACAGAAAAGCATTTTTTTCAAGGAATAGTGTGTCTTTCCATAATTCAATCAGCCCTTCACAAGGAGGCAGTGCCGAACTCTTCAATTGAATTGTATAATCTCCTGCGTTGCCCTTATCGGTGCTTACTTTGGCATATATAGGGGTAAGACCGGAAATCAGTGGGAGTGAAGTTTTAAAGGCGCCATCTTGATCGGTGGTGTCGAGAATGAATAACTGATTCAATTGGGAAGTAAAGATGGTTAGAGCAGTATTCTTTTGCAGTTCCTTCTTTTTGTTGATTACTGTCCCTGAGAGATAAAATGAAAGCTCCGGATAATTTTCAAGTGTGATATTAACAAGAGTTTGTTCTTGCTGGGCGTAAAAGTCTTCTAAGAATTTTGCTGTAGTAGCATCAGTGGTAGCAGAACCTGTTTCAGACCATAATTCTTCGATCTTTTCGGTACCCTGGGGCAAATCAACTATACTAATATCGAAACTCCCCGATGCAGGCTTGTTTCGTTCAGTTACTTGTAATGTAAGCTGGTTGGGGTTTCTAGGATTTTTTGTGGTATTTGCGTCTTTGATACTTAATTGCACCGTTTTTTTTGTCACCTTAAAACGACGTTCACTCAAAAGATTCAATTGTTCGTCGAAAATTTGAAACGATGCATTTCCGGGTGAAAATGAAGAAGCGGGTACTGTAACTTGATACATGCTGCTGCCTTCGGCAGCATAAACAACCCTTCCATTGTTGACTGCGAGGAAAAAGGTTTTAATTTTCTTCTTATACAATGAATCGCCTAATGCAACTCTAGCAATGTATTCTTGCTCATTTTTCGAAATGATGCTAACCTGAGCACTAAAGGGACTGATATCGGGTAGTGATTGCTCAACTAATCCATTGTCCCATTTTGTGTAAAGCTTATATTTTCTTGTTTTTTGAGGAGTGAATTGAAGCGTGGCATTGCCCTCTTTATTCGTGCTGGAGTAAATTTTAGCCGTATCTACATTGTTGGTAAGCACAATTGGAGCAGAAATTCCTTTGCCATTTGCATGTGTATAAACCATCAAAGTATTTGGGACTCCGGAAATAATATGTTGGCCTTCGATTACATAGTCGAGCGAGAAAACTTCCACGGGGTTTTGATTCGGATTTTTCTCTGTCGAAACGGTTGGAGGAGGTATTTTATGATTGTAAATGTAGAGTAAACAAGCACCCGGCTTCTCTTGAAGTTGCTGTATGGTGGGACCAGAAACTACCAACTGATACCAGCCGCTAGGTATTGTATCAGGAATCTGTAAAGAACCCGGAGTAACGGCTCCTGCGTTGGCAAGTGCTATTGAGCTCACAGCAACACCTCTTACATCAACTAGTTGAGCACTCAGGGTTTTTTCACGAGGCATGGATTGATGGAGTTCAGGGAGCATCTGACGAAAACTAAACCAAATGGTTTCTCCTGTTCTATAGAATCGGTGACTTGTATGAAGCAAATTCATTCTTGCAGGCGAAGTCTGTTGTTTTGCATACAAACGGGAGGCTATTTGATTAAAAGGAGAGATATCTTGGCCCATCACAATAGAAAAACAGTAGGTGGCGAGGAGCGCTCCAAACAGCAATCGTTTTTTCATCCTTAAAAATACAAAAAATCGGTTCAAAATTTGAGTCGAAGCCTGCAGCTGGGTTTTTTTTGACTCTAAGTGTTTTTTCTGAGTTATTAAAGAAAATATTTATGAATTCGGCCCTAACTTCATGTAGGTTGATGAAATACTGATAAAGCTGCATTGTTTTTTTAGTAAATTCATTGAACAAGGGAATCGATTAGGTAAAAACTCTTATGAAAAGCATTCTGATTTCGGCCGATAGTAAACTTGCCCATTCTGAAAACAAGGACGATGAAAAGATCATTGCTGATTATTTCTCAAACTTGGATTCGGAGCAATGGAATCTTGTCAAAAATGAAATCAGATTATCTAGCGAGCAATTAGAGATTCGCGAATTTACACTTCATATTAAGAATGGGTATCCTTATGCAGAGCCCTTTTCTTTTCAAATTATCCCACAACCGTCTCAGCAAGTTTTAATAGTTGGTACTCCATCCAAGGAAGTTGATGGGGAAGAATCATGCACATTGGAAATCATTGTTTCCGAGTTGGGGAGTATTCAGCAGCAAATTCACAAAGTTCAATCAAAACGAAGCAGTATTGTAGGATTTGCCACATTGGCGAAGCTCAACATATTAGAAACGGTAAAGATGATGCCGGGATTAGATGCAGCGTTGAAGGAACAGATGTACCAAGGTATAAGTGATGTATTGGCATCGAAACGCCCGTATTATGAAATTGTTTATCAAATTCAGAAAGGTGAGAGAAAACTGGGATATCGTCTTTTAATGCTATTAGATCAAACTCAGGATACAAAAGGATTTCGAATTATTGAAAATGAAGTTTCAAACTACATTGCATTCAATTCGGAATCGTCCCAGTCTAATGATTTATACAAAACGCTTGTTGAACGCGCCTCAGATGGAATTTTGATCGTCAGTTTTGAAGGGAAATACATTCAAGGGAATACAGCTTTTCATGAGCAAACCGGCTTTACAAGAGAAGATGTTCAATCAATGAATTTGATGCGAGTGATCGAAATTCAAGAAGGGGAACCACCTTTGCGACTTGATGAGTTGAGGCAAAACAAAAGCATGATTCAGGAAAGACTTTTGAGGTGTAAAGACGGACAACTTCGCCCCTTTGAATTAAATAGCAAAGTATTGCCGGATCAAAACATTCTTGTAATTGCAAGAGATATAAGTGAACGGAAGAAAACAGAGGCAACACTGAAGGAAAACCAGGAATTGTTCAAGCGCCTTTTTGAGCAAGGTGCAGATCCGGTTTTGGTTTTAGGTTACGATGGTTTTATTGATTGCAATCAGTCGGCTCTTGACTTACTCGGTTATTCGAAAAAATCAGACATACTTGGCAAATCACCCGAAGAAATTTCACCTGAGTTTCAATACAATCGAATCCCGTCCAAGGATTTAGTGCCTATCAAATTACAAGAATGCATCGAGAAAGGTAATCTTCGATTTGAGTGGATTCATAAGAAAGCAAATGATGAATCGGTGCCTGTTGAAATTGTATTGACTAGCGTTGAATTTAATAAGCAACCTTGTTTTTATGTGATTTGGAGAGATATCTCAGACCGTAAAAGAGCTGAAAAAGAACTCCGATTAAAGGAAATTTCCATTGAAGCAGCCCTTGGAGGTATCGGTATCACCGATTTGCAAGGGAATATCCTCTATGTAAACCGGGCGATTGCTGATATGTGGGGATGTGAGAATAAAGAAGATCTCATTGGTAAAAAGTTGACCGAAATATTCGAAGGCAATCGAGTTTATCAAACGATTGCTGCCTTACAAGAGAAGGGTTTTGAAAACGGTGAAGACATCGGTAAAAGAATGGATGGATCACTGTTTCCTGTTGAATTCAAGGCAAATGTAATTACAGATGAATGGGGGCAACCTACTTGTTTGTTCGGGTCTTTCATCGATATTACTGAACGCAAAGAAGCAGAAAACAAGATTAAGAACAGTGAAGTATTATTCAGAGAATTGACTGAAAATTCTCCATCTGGGATTATTCTGTTAGATAGGAATAGCAGATATAAGTTTATAAGTTCTTCTTGTCAACGAATAACCGGGTTCGAAATCGACGATGTAATTAATCAGGATCCTAGGTCATTCCCTCATCCAGATGATGTTCCAATGATTGCAGAAAAAATGCAGCACATTAGAAGTAATCCTGGTGCAAGTACAACTATTCAATATCGATCCCGCTTTAAAGATGGATCATATCGTTATCTGGAAGCAACGTATACCAATTTACTGGATCTGCCCGGAGTTGAAGCGATCACTGTTAATTTCAGAGATATACATGATTTATATTTGGCACAGCACAAAATTGAAGAGAGTGAGGCTTTGCACCGGTCAATATTTGAGTACAATCTTGACGCCGTATTATTAACTGATGCTGAAAGTAAGATACTTGCTGCCAACAAAGCAGCTTGTGCTATGTTTGGATATTCGCATGAAGATTTATTGAGTTTATCAACTAGTAATTTGGTAACAGAATTGGAATGTACAAAAGCGGAAGTGCTGATTAGACAAAGAGAAGAGCAAGGTTCTGTAAGTGGTGAGCTTTCTTTTTTAAATTCAAGCGGTGCTGAGTTTTTGTGTGAAGTAAACTCCTCTGTATTTAAAGATGCCATGGGCAATAAAAGGGCAACTCTTATTATTAAAGATATTTCTGAAAGGAGAAAAGCAGAATTAAAGCAGGCAGATCACTTCGATCGAATTCAAACCCTATCGGATTTGAGTAAGATGGTGGGTCATGCAAAAAGTTTGGAAGAAATTTATAAGTTGGCATTGCAATCCTTGAAAAAAATTGTGAATGCCGATCATGCATCAATTTTGCTTTTAGATGAAGATGATGTCATGCAGTTTGTTGCAACCGAAGGATTGTCGACAAATTACCAGAAAATTTGTAAAGGCCATTCTCCTTGGAAAGTAAGTGACCAAAATATTCATCCTATATATGTGCGTGATGTAGCTGAGGAGCCTTCCTTGGATTCATTAAGAAAGACGATTGAAGTAGAAGGTATACGATCATTGGCTTTTATTCCATTGATGTATCAAAACAAGCTATTAGGCAAGTTCATGGTATATTATGATAGAATACATGATTTTACTGATGAAGACGGCTTCTTAATGCAAACTGTAGCAATGGATGTAGCTTGGGCAATCTCCGAAACCAGAGAAGCTCAAAAACTTCAAAGAGAAACCGAATTCTCAAATTCCATCATCAATAGTTTACCGGGTATTTTCTTTTTAGTTGATAATGATTTGAAATTGATTAAATGGAATACTCGCTTAAGGGAGGTTTTGGGGTATGATGAAGAAGAATTGAAAAGTAAGTATTTCATAGATTTTGTATTACCGTCCGAATATGAATATGCTGAACAGCATGTAACAGATATTTTCAATCATGGCTATACAGAAACCGAATTGAATTTGGTGTCCAAGAACGAAGAGATACTTCCATACTTAGTCACGGCTGTAAAAGTTGAGTATCAGGGGAAAAACAGCATTTTAGGAACCGCTATTGATATAACACAAAGAAGAAAGGCAGCAGAAGAACTGAAAAAAAGCGAGGAGCGATATGCCCTTGCAATTCAGGCAACGAAAGACGGAATCTGGGATTGGGATCTAGAAACACAGGTTCAATACTTTTCTCCACGGTGGAAAGAGATTATTGGTTACGCTAATGACAATTCACCTTTGATCGCTTCTTTTGATTTTTGGCTGAGCAGAATTCACCGCGACCATAGAGCGATGGTGGAAATTGCGTTTAAACGTCATTTAGAAGAAGGAACAGAATTTGATGTTGAGTATTTGCACCTGCATAGGTCAGGAGATTATAAATGGCAAAAGGCTGTTGGCCAAGCTATTTACAATGCCCAAGGCAAACCGATCCGAATGGTTGGATCGATACGCGATATCACTGAAAGTAAAAACTCGGAACGCTTGATTGTAAGTGAGAAGCTGCTCTCCGATACCGTTATCAATAATTTACCGGGAATATATTATCTCTGTGATGAACACGGTCATTTCATTCGTTGGAATAAAAATTTTGAAATCATTACCGGGTATTCAGAAAGTGAAATCAAGCGAATGCATCCAGTTGATTTTTATGAACCGGATAAGAAGGCGATTCTACTTCAGCGAATGAGCGAGGTAATTGATGGAAAAGTTCAAGGAATTGAACTCAACTTGGTGACGAAATCGGGGCAACTAATCTCATTTTATAATAATTCGGTATCTATTCTATATGAGGGTAAAAGATGTATCAGTGAAATTGGAATTGATACCAGTGAAAGAAGAAAAGCAGATTTGGAATTGAAAGCCTTTTCGGAACGCTTTCAATTGTTTTCAATGGCTTCTTCAGATGCAATTTATGATTGGAATTTGCAAACGAATGATCTTTGGTGGAGTATGGCCCATTTCAAACTGTTTGGTTTTGACCCGAAACTACCGGTGCCCACTAGGGAAGAGTTTCTAACCAAAATTCACCCCGACGATGTAACAGTGTTGAATCAAAACTTGATTGATTTTGCAGAAAACGGATTGAAAGAGTGGCAGAAGGAAATTCGATTCTATCGCAAAGATGGATCAATTGGAACAGCACTTACTAGAAGTTTTGCTATCCGAAAACAAGATGGTGAGCTGGTACGTTTAATTGGCTCCTTTGTGGACATTTCGGAGCGCAAACGTCTCGAAAATAATTTACGAGAACAACAACGAAATGAACAATTAAAAATTACTGCAACCGCACTGGAGGCACAGGAAAAAGAGCGCAATTTGATTGGACTTGAATTGCATGATAATGTTAACCAAATTTTGGTGGGCACCAAGCTTTTGATGTCTTTGGCCTACGACGATCCCACTATGCGTCTCAATTTGATACAGAGTTGCATGAACAATCTTCAAGATGCCATTAATGAAAATAGAAAGATCGCTCACGTTTTGGTTAGCCCTGATATGCGCAAAGAAAACTTGATCGAAGAATTGAAACATTTAGGGCACGATATGTTAGAAACGGCGGGAGTTCGTGTTAGTATTTTAGCTGATGATTTTGATGACAAAAAGATCGATGCTGCAAAAAAGCTTGCGATATACAGAATTGCTCAAGAGCAATGTTCTAATATTTTAAAATATGCGAAAGCGTCTGAAGTAACCATTTATATTGAATACTCTGAATCTCAACTCAAAATGTCGATCTCCGACAATGGTCAAGGTATGAACGAAAGCAATAAAAGTACGGGCATAGGACTTCGCAATATCGCTGCAAGGGTTAGTGTATTCAATGGTTCTCTTTCCATTCATTCTAAGCCTGGACAAGGCTTTCAAATTGTGGTAACTATTCCACTCTAATTATTCGGATAATAATTGATATTTTTTTGGAGTAATTCCTGTGATTTGTTTAAATGTTCTTATAAAAGAACTGGAATGTGAGAAGCCTGTGGCATAGGCTATTTCCTGAACCGATTCGGCATCTTCTTTTTGAAGCATTTTACATGCCTCACTAATTCGAATTTCATTTAAAAAATTTATGTAGGTTTTTCTGGTTCTCTTTTTAAAATACCTACAAAAAGCAGGCACACTCATATGCGCCAAATGGGCCACTTGGGCAAGTTGAATATCCTCCGAAAAATGTTCAAGTGTATAGTTGTAAATTTCATTTAACTTTTGTCCTTCCGCTTCAGACACAACTTCTGAGTCTCTATTGCCCGAAATGGCTGTTCCCGAATGTATATGCGTGAAGAGATCTAATAACTGAAGAAAAAGTTGTATTTGATGCACTCCTTCCGACTTATAAATTGCTTCGATAACTTGAGTTAGCAATCCGGCTGCATTTGCCGGAACATAATAGCCAAATCGATATGCGTCGATCCATTTGGAAACTTTTTTCAATTCAGGGAGGTCTAGCAGTCCTCTAATGCTTTGGTGCCCTCCAAAAAAAATGGTTTTTGCATGTACCGCTTTTTGTTTGATTCTTTTTGGAATTCGATCACTCTTAAAGATATGTGGAACATTAGCTCCAACAAGTACAACAGCACCGGGATGGAAGGGAATAACCGAACTACCGGCTATCAAACTACCGGATCCTTTTAGTATCCAAGTAATTTGCGCTTCAGCATGTTGGTGCAAATGCGGATAGAACTGTATTAACTGCTCTTCTTGTAAAATAATACTCTTGTCTTTAGGAACTGGTATCGTAAAGGGAATTACCTTCATTTAGCCAATATTATGTATAAAATTACATAAAATGCCATATTTAGGTTAATATTTGTTTATTTTTTCATCAATCCTGTTAATACAAACTTCAGAAGTAATGGTAGTTTTGAATTCTTAAAACAATACATCATGTCTATTACTTGGAAGGGAGTGTTTCCCGCACTGACAACTAAATTTACTGCCGATGATAATCTTGATTTTTCACTTATTTCAAAAAATCTGGACGCCCAGTTAGCAGCAGGAGTAGATGGTTTAATATTAGGCGGCACATTAGGTGAAGCTAGCGTACTCACTACAGATGAAAAGGAGAAGCTTGTAAAATTTGCAATAGAAAAAGCGAATGGCAAAGTACCAGTAATTATAAATATAGCAGAAGGATCAACAAGAGAAGCAGTAAAACAAGCTGAGTTAGCCCAAACTTGGGGTGCCAAAGGTTTAATGATTCTTCCACCAATGCGATATAAAAGTGATCATCGAGAAACAGTTACTTATTTCAAAACGGTAGCGCAAAATACCGATCTTCCTATGATGATCTATAACAATCCATACGACTATCGAATTGAAGTTACGTTGGATATGTTCGAAGAATTAATTGAATGTGCCAATATTCAGGCAGTAAAGGAAAGTACAAGAGATGTAACCAACGTTACTCGACTCATTAATAGATTTGGCGATCGTATTAAAATCCTTTGTGGAGTTGACACTATTGCAATGGAGGAAATGGTTTTGGGTGCAGATGGTTGGGTCGCCGGTTTGGTTTGTGCTTTTCCCGCAGAAACGGTTGCAATTTACAGATTGGTAAAAGCCGGCCGAATTGCTGAAGCTGCAGCCATTTATCGTTGGTTTATGCCTTTGTTAGAATTGGATATCGTACCGAAATTAGTTCAATATATTAAATTGGCAGAAGCAGAATTGGGTATTGGATCTGAATATGTTCGAGCACCACGATTAACAATAATTGGTGAGGAACGAGAAAGAGTGCTTTCAGTAATTAAAACTGGTATCAAAAATCGTCCGACTTTACCGGACTACCTGAACTTATAAAACGCCTTGCGTTCTTGTTGCTTGATCGTTTTTTTCGAAAGAGGTTGAATTTTCAACCTCTTTTTGAAGAAAACATTTTTAGTTAATTGTTGAATGGTTCGTACTATCTTTTAATGCGAATTCATTTACAAATAAAATACGATGTTTATGTACAACGATATTGATCTAGCTGCTTTAGCAGAGGTTTGTGAAAATGCTTGGGATGCCTTTCTTGTTTTCAAAAGAACACAAGTTAGTCAAAGAGCCCTGCTAATGAGAACAATTGCAACTGCCTTAGAAGAGACCGGCGATGAATTGATTGCCGTTGCAATGAAGGAAACGAATTTACCGGAAGCTCGATTAAGAGCGGAAAGAGGAAGAACTATTTTTCAATTGCTACAATATGCAGATGCCTGCGAAAAAGGCGATTGGTTGGAAATTAGAATTGATACGGCGATTCCTGACAAAAACCCTCCTAAACCCGACATTCGGAAAATGTTAGTGCCCTTAGGACCTGTTGCAGTATTCGGCGCATCCAATTTCCCTTTTGCTTATTCTACTGCAGGAGGAGATACAGCCTGTGCACTTGCCGCCGGGTGCCCTGTTATTGTGAAAGCCCATCCCGCACATGAGGAAACCTCAACAATTGTTGCACAAGCCATCCAAAAGGCAGTTGAAAAATGTGGCATGCCAAAGAATATTTTCACACATGTGTATGGGAAGTCTTTTGAGGTAGGAAAGGCGCTGGTAACGAACCACCGCATCAAAGCAGTTGGATTTACAGGTTCTTACGGAGGTGGTAAGCAATTGTTCGATTGGGCGAATCAACGACCAGAACCCATTCCCGTTTTTGCTGAAATGGGAAGCGTAAATCCTGTTTTTATTTTAAACGAAAAGCTAGAACACGAGTACGCTACAGTTGCTCAACAATATGCGGGCTCCATTACGCTTGGGGTAGGACAGTTTTGCACGAACCCGGGACTTTTGTTTGCAACGAAATCTCCAGGATTGGATGAGTTTAAGTTGGCACTTGCTACTGCCATTAAAGAAATTAATCCCGGCACCATGCTGCACACTGGAATTGCCAAAGCTTATGCATCTAAGAGAGAAGTTGCGCTATCGCAACCTAGTGTTAGCCTAGTGGCTGAATCTTCAACTGCACCCAATGAGGGGCAAGGTCAACCAACAGTGGCCACTGTTTCAGGTGAACAATTTTTAGCCAACCCACTTTTGCATCAAGAGGTTTTCGGACCTTATTCATTATTGGTGGAGTGTAATGATACGAATCAAATGTTGCAGATTGCTCGTCAATTGGAAGGTCAACTAACGGCTACGATTATGGGAACTGAAGCTGATCTGAAAAGCAATATAAACTTGATCGAAGCGGTGAAGAATATTTGTGGAAGAATTATCTTAAATGGAGTGCCAACAGGTGTAGAAGTATGTTTGAGTATGCACCATGGAGGACCATTCCCTTCTACAACAGATGCTCGATTCACATCGGTTGGTGCTGATGGAATTAAACGATTTGCCAGACCACTGTCATTCCAAAACTGGCCCAATAGTTTATTACCGGAAGCGCTGAAGAACGAGAATCCGCTGCATATGTGGAGAACCGTTAACAATCAACTTACACAAAGCGCGATGTAGTTCACGCTTAGTTCTTTGACAAAACAGTTTTTAAGGCGTTTGCTTTTTGTTGTTGTACAATGGTAACAGATACTACGGTACTAACTACAAGGTAGGATGCTATTGCGTAAGGTATCCAGTATCCAAAATGTTCAGCTCCAAACCATCCATTGGTAAGCCAGATCAAATATACTCCATAGCTTGCTCTTATGAATTCGAAATAGGGAGCCGATTTGTTTTCGTCCATCAAGTCGCTGATTGCATATACTGAAATGAAAACAAATAAGCCGTATAAGTAAATGTATGCGGTGTTTGCTGCATTGATCAATGCAATATTGCCAAAAAGATAGCTAATGAAAAGTAGGAGTGATGCCAGCTGAATCCAATACCAGCTATGGTGAAACGTAGTTGCGAACGTGTCATATTTCTCAAGACTATTGACATCTTCAACTTTCTTGGTGGGGTATTTTTCTACTACATCTGCCGGTCTCCATCCTGTTGGTTTGAACCAAATCAAGAACTTGTCTTGAATGTTTTTTGTTCGGATTGCATCGGAGATCAATAGCCATAAGTGTTGAAAGTTGATTTTGATCGGATTCCAGGTGGCGGCTGGTCTGGTGATTCCATATACTGGAGGAACTGAATCTAGTTCAGCTTGAAAGGTGCCGAAAATTTTATCCCACACAATCAGAATTTGACCATAGTTCTTATCAAGGTATTCAGGATTCATGGCATGGTGAACACGGTGATGGGAGGGCGTTACAATGATGTTCTCAAGAAAACCCATTTTATTGATTTGACGAGTATGATACCAGAATTGTGCAAACAAATGTAATGGAGCTGTAATTGCGATTACTTTTTCAGGAACACCTAAAAGTGCAGCAGGCAATAGAAAAAAAGTGAAAAGCTTAACAAATACAGAAATGCTTTGACGCAAAGCACAAGCTAAATTGAATTCTTCACTGCTATGATGAATGATATGATTGTTCCAAAAGAAATTGTATTCATGCGCAATTCGATGAACCCAATATCCCGAAAAATCCAACGCAAAGAAAGCAATGAGATAAGTAAGCCAGGTAGCTTCAATATGGAAAACAGCCCAATGGCTGACCATCCATTGGTAGCTGATAATAGCTAGGCTAAGTCCTAATACATCTTTAGTTACATTGGTGATTCCACTGCTTAAACTACTGATCATGTCTAGATTTCTAACAGTATCGAAGCCTTTCTTCCAACCGTACCATTTCTCAAATAGTACCAAGAGCAAAAAAGCAGGCATTGCAATCAATAATATTTTTCCATATTGTTCCATAGCAAGTAATCTTAAAAACTGTATCAAATTAGTGTTTTCTTGCAGACGAAGTCCAATTAGTTAACACTTGCAACTAAATAAAATAGAATTTTAATACATAATATGGCAACTCAACCCATAACTAAGCACTTCCCCAATGCCGACCTTCATCGATTCGGAGGTCAGGTTTTTCATTGTGTAGATGCCCATACCTGCGGAAATCCGGTGCGTTTGGTAGCACACGGAGGACCATCCCTCGAGGGAGCAAACATGAGTGAAAAACGACAACATTTTCTAAGAGAGTTTGATTGGATCAGGAAAGCATTGATGTTTGAACCCCGAGGTCATGATATGATGAGTGGCAGTATTTTGTATCCCCCTCATGACCCTGAAAACGACGTAGCAGTACTTTTCATAGAAACCAGTGGGTGTTTGCCCATGTGCGGACACGGAACAATTGGTACCATTACCATCGCTATTGAAGAGGGATTGATCAAGCCGAAAACCCCCGGCATCGTGAGAATGGAAGCGCCTGCGGGTTTGGTGATGATTGAATACAAGGAAGAAGGTGGTAAAGTAAAGAGCGTTAAGCTTACCAATGTGCCCGCATACCTGCATAGCACTGCATTAGAAGCAGAATGTCCTGATTTAGGCTTATTGAAAGTAGATGTAAGCTACGGTGGTAATTTCTATGCTATTGTAGATGTTCAAGAGAATTTCAAAGGATTGGAACATTACACGGCTGACCAGTTGGTAAGTTGGGCGAGAGAACTTCGAAAGGATATCAACAAACGGTACAGCTTTGTTCATCCAGAAAACCCAACTATTAATGGATGCTCGCATATTCTTTGGACAGGGGCAGTGATTGACCCAAGCTCTACTGCAAGGAATGCCGTTTTTTATGGTGATAAAGCCATTGATCGTTCCCCTTGTGGTACCGGTACTTCTGCAAGAATGGCACAATGGTATGCTAAAGGGCTACTAAAGAAAGGCGATCAATTCATTCATGAGAGCATAATTGGAAGTAAATTTATAGGCACTATTGAGGAAGAAACCTCTGTAAATGGGGTTAAAGCCATGAAACCCGGAATTGAAGGCTGGGCTCGAATTTATGGGTACAATACAATTAGTGTTGATACCGTAGATGACCCCTACGCGAACGGATTTCAAGTAATTTAATTAATACCAAGTATGCAACATTATGTAGTAATAGCCAATGACGGAACGGATGAAAACGCATTGGATCGCAGACTTAACACTCGACCATTTCATTTAGAGGGAGCTCAAAAGCTCAAAGAACAAGGAAATTTCGTGATTGGTGGAG
>DGDD01000038.1:0-2287 GCA_002385265.1 Chitinophagaceae bacterium UBA3961 | reverse complement strand
GATACGGGGCGAATGAAAGGCTCTGTTATGATAGTACAATTCGAATCTGATGAGGACTTACAACACTGGTTAGCCAACGAACCCTATATAAAACAGGGCGTTTGGAAAGATTATCAAGTCATCCCGTTTAAAGTTGCGAATGTTTAAATTAATACATATGAATATGCGTAGTTCATTGGTTTTGGGTTTAGGGCTTGTAGCCTTCGCCGGCCAAGTAAATGCACAAGAACCATCTTCAATTTTGAAAATGGATCCGGTAAGTTTTGCGCAAGTAGCGATTACCGATTCGTTTTGGAAACCTAAGATTGATAAAGTAGCCGTTAAAACCTTGGCTGCCTGTATTTATCAAACAGAAGTGGCTACGCCTCGGATTCGAAATTTTGAAAAGGTTGCCAGAGGCAAGGGTGAAGCACATGAAGGAATTTTCTACGACGATAGTGATGTTTTTAAGGCATTGGAAGCCATGGCTTACTCTTTAAAAACGCATCCAAGTGCAGAAATGGAAGCAAAGTGCGACGAATGGATCGATAAAATTGCAGCCGCCCAGCAACCCGACGGCTACCTGAATACCTACTACACGCTGCGTGGTATTCAAGATCGTTACACTGACATGAGCATGCATGAAGATTACAATGCCGGTCACATGATTGAAGCAGGTGTTGCTTACTACAATGCAACCGGAAAAAGAAAATTATTGGACGTTTGCATCAAATGGGCCGATCATTTCGATTCGCTATTCGGACCAGGAAAAAAACATTGGGTAACAGGTCACCAAGAATTAGAACTTGCACTTGTAAAACTGTACCGTGTAACAAATAATTCGAAATATCTCAACCTCTCAAATTGGTTACTAGCTGAACGTGGGCATGGTTATGCAAAAGGGTATACTTGGACCGATTGGAAGGACACCGGATACGCACAAGATCTACTGCCTGTAAAAGATCAAACACAAATCACCGGACATGCTGTACGTGCTATGTATATGTACACCGGTGCTGCAGACGTTGCGGCTCTTACGGGTGATCAAGCTTATATGAAGGCAATGAAAGCAGTGTGGGAAGATGTTGTTTACAGAAACATGTACATCACAGGCGGCATAGGGTCTGCAGGAAGTAACGAAGGGTTCTCACAAGACTACGATTTGCCTAACGAACAAGCTTATTGCGAAACCTGTGCTTCAGTAGGTATGGTGTTTTGGAACCAACGGATGAACTTATTAACAGGAGACAGTAAGTACATCGATGTGCTGGAAAGAAGCTTGTATAATGGTGCCTTAGATGGTTTAAGCTTAACAGGAGATCGCTTCTTTTATGGAAACCCTCTGGCTTCACGTGGCCAACATCAGAGGAGAGAATGGTTTGGAACAGCCTGCTGTCCTGCTAATATTGCACGTTTGGTGGCTTCACTAGGCGACTATATTTATGCGAAGAATAATGAAGGGTTGTGGGTGAATTTGTTTGTTAGTAATAAAACCAATTTTGTTTTCAATAAACAGCCGGTATCGGTTACCTTAAATACAAACTATCCTATTAGCGGCTCAATAGAATTAAGTGTTGATCCGGTTAAGAAGGCAAAGTTTGCATTACATCTTCGAATACCGGGATGGCTCAATGGAGAATTAACACCGGGCGGAACCTATGTAGCTTCCGAGCAAAGTTCTGTAAAACCTGAGTTACTGATCAATGGTGTTACTACCCCTTACAGTGTAGAAAATGGATATGCTGTGTTGAATAGGGAATGGAAAAAGGGTGACAAAATCAGTTATCGATTTCCAATGAATACGGTGTTGGTGAAAGCCAAAGAAGCCATTAAGCAAGATGAAGGAAGAGTTGCCATACAAAGGGGACCCTTGGTTTACTGTGTTGAAGGTGCCGACAATAACAATGCCGCCTGGAATATCATTCTTCCTGAAAAAACAAGCTTTGTTGAATCAACACAATCTATACTAGATGAATCAGTAATATCTTTAAAAGCAAATGTTCCGGTAGTAACCATTAGTAGTAATGGAACGTCAATTCAAACAGAAACAAAAACCATCACTGCCATTCCATACTATACCTGGGCAAATAGAGGTAAAAACGAAATGCAAATTTGGTTGCCTACTACTATTAAAAATATAAAAATCAATTATGTTCCTTAATAAAACTTGTCATATGAAATCATTGTCGTTTCACTCATTTATGATGCTCTCGCTTCTCGGATTAGCTTCTTGTGGAGAGGGATCCGGAAAAACGGAAGAAACTAAAACAACCGAATCAAGTAAAATGAAATCTTATCAATTAAGCGT
>DGDD01000093.1 GCA_002385265.1 Chitinophagaceae bacterium UBA3961 | reverse complement strand
AATGACGATGCAGTTTCTGGTTGGCGGAAGGAACTATTCGTGTTCGTCAGGAAGCTCATGTAATTTTGGAGCAGGTGGGCTTTATTTGATGCAGGATAAGTTTGCTGTGACTGATGATAGCTATCCTTCTTCAAATTCCATTCAGTTTTTCCGCACGTATTCTACGGTCGTTAATTGTAGTTATACAGAACCGTTTAATGCTTCTGATAGTATGTTTAAGATTGTATACAGCCCAACTGTAGAGAAGAAAATGGTTCTAAGTGCTTGGGTACGTGAAAATTGTGGAAATCTGTCAACAAATATTCCGTGTAAGCAAGCAGTATATACGAATAATCAAATTCAATTAAAGTTTTTGGGGACTTCTAACTCCACGATAAACTTTCTCCCAACAGGGCCTATTATTGACGGCTGGCAACGATATGAAGCAGTATTTACAGTTCCTTTTGGTACTACAAATATTGAATTAAGCTTTATGAATACTGGCTCAGGATCTGTTTACTTTGATGATATACGTGTGCATCCATTCAATTCGAATGTTAAGGGATATGTTTATGATCCGGTCAATCTAAGGCTGACGTCAGAGATTGATGCGAATAACTATGCCAGTTTTTATGAGTACGATCCCGAAGGGACGTTGGTTCGGACTAAAGTAGAAACTAAGGAGGGTATTAAAACGATTAACGAAACTAGAAGTGCTTTGCAAAAAATTATTAAATAGAAATAATTATGAGTTTTTACAGTAGAGTTATATTAATAAGTATGATTACTCTTTTTGCAAAAGGTGTTTTGGCGCAAAAGAAAAATAGAGTTTCATCAAAAGACAAATGGGCTGTTTTGCTTGCGGTTATTCAAAAGTTGAGTAATGAAGAATCAATGCTAGATTTTGAAGTAACTAAAAAGGAAAGTGTTGGAAGGCTTTCAGAAACATCTCCAACAGTTAGGTTTAAGACGATAAAAATGGGAGATGCGACCTATTTAACCAGTGGAGCTGTAGAGCAATTTGTTAATGATTCGCTGATTGTTCTAGTTAACAATGATAATCGGCAAGTAATTGCAACTAAGAAGGAGACCTCTAAAGCAGAAACGAATGCCCCTTTTTTTCTAATGAAATCGGATTCTTTGATAAAGCAATTGAGAAAGGATTGGGAAATAAAAGAGGAAATCACTAGGGAGGATTCAATTGAGTATGTTATTGTTAAGAAAAAGACTAGTAAAGAAGACATGAGTGAGTCTGTTTTTCGAATTGTGTTTGTGGCTAAGACCTTTGATTTTATAAGTTGCGTTCAAGAAGAAACTGAACTTGACTTGGTTGATAAGACAAAAACATCATCTTATAAAGAACAATTTGGAGAAGAAGCAATAGTAGAACAAAGTGAGGTTGTAGCCTTAAAGAAAACAAGTGTTATGAATATTAGATTATATCAAAGAGAAAAAGTATCTAATGACTTAACTCCTTTTAAAATGAATAATGTTATTGGGAAAGTTAATGCTGAGTACAAACTTACTGATCAGTATGCATACTATAAGTTGATATTTATTGATTAAATGCTTTATTATGAAAAATTGTTTGTTAATAATTGTTTTGGTTCTATCGTCATTTATTTCCTTTTCACAAGTTCAGATTTCGGGGCCTGATTGTGTTGAAGTAGCAAGCGTGGGTCAATATCAATTGAGTTTTAGACAGAGTAGAACCGATAGTGTAATGATAAAAGTGACAGGTGGGCATTTTGAATCAGGTGACTCTGTGAAATATCTAAAGTATCCTGGTGCGGTGTTGGTTGTGTGGGATTCATTAGGTATCAATAAGATTGAAGCAAGTTTCGGTGGTAATTCTTCTTCGGTCTATATTAATACCATTACTGGTTTGGTAAGCGGAGAGGTTCTACCAACCGAACGAATTCAGTATTGGAGTTCTAATGTTCTTAGTTACGTATTTCATTGTGCGGACCCAATCGGTGGTGCCTGTCAACCTACATATTCATTTCAATGGCAAAGTTCTACGGATGGTATTACGTTTACAAATATTCCGGGTGCTATTGGTCGTGACCTTACATTTAGTCAGTCTATAACTTCGACGATTATATTTCGGAGAATTACTAAAGAGTCGCAATCAAATACGAGTGCAATGTCTGAAGAATCTCGGTTGGTTAAGCAATAGTAATTATAACGAGTTGAAACATTGATTATAGTTCAAAAAAATTGATATGAAATTTCTTTCTTGTATTTTTCTGTTTTTGACGATTTGTATAGGTAGTCAAGCTCAGTTCACAGCTCAAAAGCAAGGCGACGATCGTGCTTTCAGTGTACGTCCCAGCTCGGAATCTACGGATCGTCTGTTCATTTGGTGGGATTCAAATTATGAGAAAGAAAATAATATTGGTAAATTATCGATAAGCCCTGTTGAATCGGTTGATTTAAGTGAGGATTGGGCAAACACGGATATTGCGGCGTATATCCCTTATCTGCCCGGTGGGTTGGTAGGACAATCGCTTTCTCCTAGTACTCAAAATATCAATTACGGAGGTTACCCTTCAACGATTTCAGGTACTAGTGCAACGGGCGGAACCACTCCCTACACTTATTTATGGCAGTCAGCACCTTCTAGCACAGGTCCATGGACTGATATTAGTGGAACAAATAGTACTTCGTATACTCCAAATGCGTTGACATCTTCAACTTATTATAGAAGAAAGGTTACAGATGCAGCAGGGGCTTTTGCGTATTCGTCAAATACCGGTTTTGTAAATGTATATCCTCAGTTGACTGTTACAATTGATCCTACTACTCAAACAATAACTAGTGGTGGTCAACCTACAACACTGTATTCGGAAGTTTTTGGTGGGAGCGGTACTTATACTTTTCAATGACAGCGTTTGGATGGGAGTACATGGACAAATGTGGCCACTACGGCAAACTTCACGCCACCTACACTTACTGCAACAACTTCTTATCGAGTTATCGTTACTAGCAATGGAGCATCGGTAACCAGCAGTGCTTCTGTTGTGAATGTGACGTCTGCGCCAACGGCAAGTTTGGCTGTAACTAATACAACTCCAAGTGGAAACGGCTCAATCAATACCTTGACGTGTACTGCAGGAGCTGGAAACGGAACTTATTCTTATGCGTGGTATTATTCAACAGATAATGGAGCCACCTATCAAGCCATTTCCAATACCACGTCAAGTTATACTACAGGTGTAGTTACCGCAACAACAAAGTACTATGTTTCTGTTACATCCAATGGACAAACAACAAGTAGCAATATCGTTACATTGGATATGCCAACAACACCAACAATTTCAGCTGCAACTTCAACTACGCTTTGTAATGGGGCGAGTGTTGTTTTAACTGCATCTGGATATTCAGGTACTATTCAATGGTATAATGGTAGTAATACATTAGTAGGAACTGGCACAAGTTTTTCATCCAGTACTTCGAATTCATACTATGCCGTAGGAGTTTCAACTTATGGACGGTCAGCCAACAGTAATAGTATTACAACTACCGCACTGACAACTCCAACAGGCGGAACCATTCAAGGAAGTACACAGTTAATTTTAGGTTCTACCAATCAACTAACCAATACGTCCTTAGGCGGAAACTGGTCGACCTCAAATAGCAGTATTATTTCGATCAATAGTTTCGGTACAATGACGGGTAAGGCTATTGGTACAGCGAGCCTGAGCTACACCCAAACAAATGCCTGTGGTACAGGAGTGAGTACAATGGCGGTTTCTGTTGTGCCCATCACCCAGCTTAATCAAACTTTAGGCGTTCCTGTTTACGATAATACGAGCTCCGAAGTGATACCTTTGACAGTTAATGCAATCAGTACCAGAGAGTATGTACAAGATGGGTCAAATTCAAGGGCGCACTTTCTTACTAATATTATTGCATTAAGTGTTATTGAGGAAACTAGTTTGTTTATTCCCGGCGATTTTACGGCGAGCGTAACGTTTCAAGTTCAATATGGGCATACCTCAAACGACCTGAGCGCAGCCGAAACATATACTTTGGATATTAGCTATACCAAAAACGGCACTCAAAAATACAAGGCTAAAAACTATATTTCGTTCAAAAACGCCGAGTATGTGAAGGTAACAGTTATTGGTGTAACAGCTCCTACAACTGTTAACGGATTGAGTTTTGATACAAAGCAAGTATTGCGTTTAGAAAACATCATGGATGCGTCTAGGTCATATGAATTGGCTGACAATAAGGTTCCAACGCTTGCAGTATTGGATCCCGCAACTATCAATGAGATTGATTCGGTGAAAGTAAAGTGGACACTAGCACCACAAACAAATGGAAATGCTGTTCAATTGGAATGGACCTGGGTGGATAGTACGATGGAAGCCTTTTACAGTCAATCCGGCAGCTTGAACACAGAATTGTTGTTTAGAAACAATTCTACAAGAATCGATTTGCCTATTAGTCGGTACGATAGTAGCTATTCCATACCGTTGTTTTATGATGGGGGAGGAAAGTTGTATACACGTGTTCGTGCAGTGAATTTTCAGCAATCGGGAACTAGAAGCGATGGACCTTGGTCTACTCCTGTGTTCTATGCATTTAAAGGCCACTCACCTTCATTAAACTGGCAGTCAACTACAAGCTTTGCCGAAGAAGGTAAACGTAAAACGGTGATTCAATACTATGATGGATCTTTACGCAGCAGGCAAACGGTTACCAAGGACAATACTTCTTCAACAGTTGTGGCAGCTGAAACTTTGTATGATGGAGCGGGGAGACCTGCAATACAGATATTGCCAGCACCTACCATGAACAGTGTGCTGAAATATTACATAGGATTGAATAAGTTCAATGGTCAGTCATCTAGTGCCGACGATATGACGCAGTTTTTCGATTTTAGTTCCAATGCTGCGGACTTTGCAGTGAACAAACTTGATACAACGGTTGGTACAGGGAACTACTATAGTACGCTAAATCCTTTGGTTAGTCAGGGTATTAATAAAAATATTCCCCTTGCAAACGGGTATGCTTATACAGTTACAAGGTATACTCCTGATGCTACCGGCCGAATTATGCGTCAAAGTGGTGTGGGTGAGTCCATGGCGATGGGTGGGGATCATGACACACGTTATTACTATGGAACGGTATCGCAAGAGGAATTGGATGGCCTGTTTGGAACTGAAGCCGGCTATGCATCTCACTATTTTAAGAATATGGTTAGGGATGCAAATGGTCAAATGAGCATTAGTTATCTTGACATGAGAGGAAAGACGGTTGCAACCGCTCTTACCGGACCAACTCCAACCGGAATGCAAGATGGAAGGCTTTTGGATAGCACAAAATATCCCAATCAAAATACTCGCTCAATAACGAGAAATCTATTAGACAAGCACACTAACACTGTTAAGGGAAATACAGTTGAAGCAACGAATACTATTCTAGTCGGGAAATCCGGCATGTATAACCTTAGTTATGTTCAGCCTAAAAAAACCTTGGTTCTTCCAAAATGTGGTGGAGGTACGGTCTCGTTTAATTGCTACTACGACTTACAAGTTTCGATCTTTGAAGAATCAAGTGATACGGCATTTAGAGTGAAAACCTATCTAGCTAAGGATTCGATTAACTACAAAGACAGTTTCAATTTGGTTCCTGGTTCCTATACTATTCGAAAAACACTGACCATCAACCAAGATTCTTTAAAAGCATTCATGGCGTATTACAATACAGTGGGGATTGGTATTTGTAAATCGTTCGAGCAACTTACTGATTCGATTGTGGCAGTTGACTCTTTGAAAAGCAATTGTTCGATTGCTGTTTCTCCTGTTTCTGCTCAAGCATGTCAAGACAGTCTGGGAACTTATGCCTCTTTTCTAGCAAAAAAGGCCGCCCAGTTAGGAACTGTAGTTGACAGTTTGAAGCCCGACTTAGTTATCGAATTACGGAGTCAATATGTAGAAGATTCGACTGCGTGTTTGATCTTTAACCCAAATCGTTCTTCTTATTTGGATCAAATTAAGGAGATGATGTTGGCTGATATGGCACCTTATAGTGGTCAGTATGCCAAGAAAACGGTGGACAACGATTTAGATAAACAGTTTAATATTTTCTCAACTTTTTATGCTACCGGTTCCAACCGAAAACCTTACTATAAGTATCCTAAAAACAATGGCGCGGTTGATTTTAAGTATAAAGACTACAAGGGGCTTAATGAGAAGATAGACAGTGCGGCACTTAGCACCATGACTCAAGATCAGTTTGAAGATGCTTTTTATAATTCATGGTCTAATTCCTTGATCGAATACCATCCTGAGTACCAACGTTTAAAATATGCGCAGGATAATTTGAAAGCGACCTTTAATTTTCATGATAGTGTTAACAATTTAAAATCTGCTTTCAACCCATTTCCTTCTGATCCATTTTTTACCAACATCGCATCTTCAACAGATGCAACTACCATGAGCAATTACGTTTCAAGTAATTGGAAGAATGGTTGGAGTATGTGGCAAGTAGCATATGGAAATGCGGTTGGTTGCGCTGTAAAGAAAGACACTGCTTCAAGAGGTCTCTGCTATCGAAATATGCCTAAAACGATGGCCACCGTGGGAACTAGTTTAACGATTGCTTCCGGTGTTACGGTGCTACTTACAAATACGTTGCAGGAAGAAGCTTGGGGTAATTTTAAGAGTTCGTATTTAGAAGAGAGATTAAACCTGATCAACAAAAAGATCAGCGAAACCAAGCCTATTTCGGCTACAGATTCTCTTATTAATTTACAGTACCGAGTATATTTTGTCAATAATAGACAGCAGTCTTTTAATTTAATTGATAAGGCTAATCCTGGTTATTCCATTGGCTCTTGGGCAACCATTACCAGCCCTGCTGGCATTCCGAGTTCAGTTACAACTGCTGCAAATGATTTAACTAATAAATGTGCCAGTTATATTGACATGTGGAGAACAGCACTATTGCAATGCCCCGCTTTAGCATCCTATGATCAAACGAAGAAGGAAGCTGTTTTGAATAGTATTACAGCGAAGTTGTTGGATGTATGTCAACGTGGAACTGATGCTTCCAACCCGAATGGAGCTTCTACTGTAGCACCTTCTAAAACAGCAGGCGCAACCTATTTAAGTTTTGAAAAAGCTGTCGACTTTGTTTTTGATAGCCTTGGACTTGGTTCTTCACGTTTTGTTTGTAACCCTTACAATATCGGATTCCCAAGACCTCACGGCGTCAACAGAAGTGTTGCCCCGGTATTGGTTTCTAGTATCGACTCATGTAATTGCGGACGTTTTGCTGCCTTGAAATTAGAAATGATTGCAGCGAATAGACCCACATCCGACACAGCAAATTTGTATAAAATAAATCGATACCTTGATTCGCTATACAGAGACACCATTTCAGTAGCTTTATATCAAACCCTTCAGCAGTGTGGTTCCTACTATATGAAGATTGGTAGTTCAGGAAATCTTGAGTCTTCCTATTCGATACCGGTAGATACTTTGTTTACACTGCCCATTCCGTTAGTCTGCGGATTTGATAGCTTGAGTCGTAAATGCTATACCTGTACCGAATTTAAAGCACTTGAGGATAGCTTCTATTTACGTGTATCAAAGCGGCCAAATTTTTATTCCGAAAATTTATCAGACTCTCTTATTGCGATCAATGTATTGTTTGAGAAGTATGTGAATTTTAAGACAGGACTAGAGACTACATGGCAAGACATGGCAAATTTGAGGACCAGTAGTAACAATCCTTGCGACGTAGGCAGATTCGATCTACTCGGAACACAAGTGACAGCTAATACCAATACTCCACCTGTGATTCCAACAAAGATCTGCTTTACATCTACCAAACTTTATGACTCGGCCTATATTCCAAAAGTTTCTAAATGCGCAGTTACTAGGGAGAAAGCAGGCGCTACAGCAGGGTTATTGTTTGATGTAATCAAGCAGCAAACCTTAGATAATTTCTTCGATTCTTATATGTCAACAGCTACGAGTGTATCTGAGACGATGGAATTGAAGGAGTCGATGTTTGACTACCACTTCACCCTTTACTACTACGATCAGGCAGGTAATCTTATAAAAACTGTTCCGCCTAAAGGGGTAAATCCGGATTATTCTACTACTTTCTTGAACAACGTTAAAACAGCCCGTGCGAATGGTACGGTGTTGGTGCCTGCTCACAGTTTGGTGACGCGCTATAATTACAATAGCTTAAACCAAGTAGTGCTTCAAAAAACACCTGATGGTGGTATGAGTGAGTTCTGGTACGATGCCTTGGGAAGACTGGTGGTGAGTCAGAATGCCAAACAAAAGGCTATAGGGGGCACCAATGTGTACAGTTATACGCTCTACGATAGCTTGGGTAGAATTAGTGAGGTAGGACAGCTTTCTGCTTCCACTGTAATGGTCAATGGTACGAGTAAGAGCCCCTCTTCTCTTAATACTTGGGTGGTAAATGCCAGCAGTACGAAGTCTCAAATTACCAAGACTACCTATGATGTAGCTAATCCGAACTTAAGTAAGTATGTGGTGGTTCAAAAGAACCTACGCAACCGAGTGAGCTATACCGAGATCTATGATACGGCTCAACAGTTGACCAATATGACTCCGGCGGCTGCCTCTTATTATACTTATGATATTCATGGTAATGTTGATACCTTGGTGCAAGATTTTGGAAGCACCAGTGCTGTGAAAAATATCATGAACAATAAGAACAATCGCTTCAAAAAGATTGCTTATTTCTATGATTTGGTGAGTGGCAAGGTGAATCAAGTGACGTATCAGCCCGATTATTATGACTCTGTTCTAGCGAAGTGGATTACTCCGGTTGATCAATACCACCACCGCTATAAGTACGATGCGGAGAATAAGCTAATAGAAGTAGTCAGTGGCCGCGACTCGGTGATGCTGGCTATTTTCCCGGAACGAGAGGCCGCTTACAATTACTACAAGCACGGGCCGTTGGCAAGAACGGAATTGGGTAAACTGCGTGTACAAGGCTTGGATTTTGTGTATACACTGCAGGGTTGGATCAAAGCGGTAAACCCTGTAAAATCAGGAACCTTTACCAATGGAACGGATTCTACAGAGGCTTTCCCCGTGGCACAGGATGTGTTTGGATATAGCTTGAACTATTACGAAGGCGACTATAGAGCCATTGGCTATGCACCTGCAGCCGGTTCCATCATCAGCAAATTGGGCGCTAGTGCGGCACCTTTGTACAATGGAAATATTGCGGCCATGTCGGTGAATATTCCGGTACTAGGGGGAGGAGCGAAGGTGTACAATTACAAGTACGATCAACTGAACAGAATTGTATCGATGGACCTATTCGATGGGTTGGCCATTGGAAACACAAACTACGCCCTAACCCAGCAAGAAGCGTATAAGGAGCGGGTGAGTTACGATCCGAATGGTAATATCTTGACCTATTTGAGAAACGGTGCACCGGGTGCCACTACCATGGACAACATGACCTATAGCTATACGGCAGGTACCAATAAGCTGCACAAGGTGGTAGACGCTGCTGCGAACAATGCAGCCTATAGCGATATTAAGACGGGGCAGAATGACAATAACTATCAATATGACGCCATTGGTAATTTGATAGCGGATGGTTCTGAGAACATTACCAATATCAGTTGGAATGTATACGGCAAGATCAGTACGATTACAAAGGGCGGAGCAACGATCTCGTACAAATACGATGCATCGGGCAACCGTATATTGAAAATGACGGCCGCGGATACGACGGCTTATGTAAGGGATGCCAGTGGGAATGTAATGGCGGTATATGTGAGAACGGTGGGAGCAGATACGACGTTGAAGCTCATGGAAACCCATTTGTACGGAAGTAGCAGACTGGGTATGGTTACCCGACATAATGACATAGATTCTGTGGTGAAGGTGAATTCAAATGAATTTGGTAACTTTATAAAACGCTATTTTACTAGAGGAGAAAAGCTCTTTGAATTAAGCAATCATTTAGGAAATGTGCTGGTTACGATCACTGATCGCAGACAGCAGGTAAGTGCCGGAGGTTCAACCGTAGACTCGTATCTAGCAGATATCAACAGTGCGAGCGACTATTATCCGTTCGGGATGTTGATGCC
>DGDD01000247.1 GCA_002385265.1 Chitinophagaceae bacterium UBA3961 | reverse complement strand
TCCTTCCTTCCCAAGTCCTTTTATAGCATCTGTGATTCTTCCCATTGAGGCTATTACGAATATCAAATACAAGGCCGGAACAATGATCTGGCCGTTGATATAGGGCAGTTTGAAACTTCTGTTAGAACCACCATCATCTTTGGGCAACATCAATACACCTGCAGCCACCAATACAAATGCAAATAGGGTTCCGATGCTGGTTAAATCGGTCATCCTAGAACTTTGCATGAACAATGATGGAACGGCCACAAGAATTCCGGTTACGATTGTTGAAAAATAGGGTGTTTGAAATTTAGGGTGCACTTTACCAAATGCTTTTGGCAAAAGCCCATCTCGGCTCATGCTCATCCAAATTCTTGGTTGACCAAGCTGGAATACCAACAGTACACTTGTTGTAGCCACTACAGCACTTATTGATACCACCGTTTCTATCCAGGGAGCTTTCTTAGAGAATACATATGCAAGTGGATCATTTACGTTTAATTCGCTGTAATGCACCATGCCTGTTAACACTAAGGCAATGAGAATGTACAACACCGTGCAAATCACTAAAGAGTAAATCATTCCTCTAGGCAAGTCGCGCTGAGGGTTCTTACATTCTTCCGCGGTAGTTGATATAGCATCAAATCCAATATAGGCGTAGAATACAGCTGACACCCCTTTCAATACACCTTCAAAGCCATTGGGCATAAAAGGGCTCCAATAAGAGGGCTGTACGTAGAACATGCCTAAAATGATGACAAAAATGATCACTATGATCTTAAAAATCACCATGTAATTGGCACTGCTCTTACTCTCTTTTATTCCAACATACGTAAGCGCTGAAATCAAGCCTACAATAATGAAAGCAGGAATATTGAGAAAGAGCTTGTATCCAAATAAGATCGGCGCATTGTTCCAAGCATTCACGATTGATTGCATGTCTGCATCTGCAACTTTTCCCGCCGCAATCGCCTCAGTAGTGGCTTTATAGGCTGCTTCTGCGGTGGTACTGTCTACAATGGCCCATCCCGGCAAGTGAATGCCAATATCCATTAAAAGATTATTGAAATAGCTACTCCAAGAAATAGCTACCACTATGTTCCCAATTGCATATTCTAATATTAACGCCCATCCAATGATCCAAGCTACTATTTCACCGAATGTAACATAGGCATAAGTATATGCACTGCCGGCAATGGGAACCCTGCTTGCAAACTCTGCGTAACAAAGCGCCGAGAACCCACAGGTAACTGCAGTAATCACAAAAAGAAGAGAAATAGCAGGCCCGCCGTTTGAAGCGGCAGTACCAATAGTAGAAAATATACCGGCGCCAACTACGGCAGCAATCCCCATGAAAGTGAGGTCTTTTACACCCAGTACTTTCTTCAATCCACCCGCATCTGCGTGTCCATCAGTTAAGCCTTGTTCGGCTTCTTGAACTATTTTCTGAATCGATTTTTTACGAAACAAAGAGTTACTCATGCAGCAGTTGTTTTACGGAGTTCAAGATAAGGAAAAGATCAATATTCCCGTTGTATGAGAAAATTTGCTAATCCTTGTAAAGGTTCTTTTCGATGCTGTAAAACTGCAATGGCTTCCAAATGCTGCATTGCAGTATCGTAGTACTTTGCCTTTAATTCCAAGGCCCATTGATCTACTCCCGATTTCTTAAATAACTCCACTACACGCTGTACTTTATCTGCGGGATTGGAGCTCAAAAGCAGCTCTAATTCTTTCTTATCTGTTCCCTGCACAACACTGAGTGCTTGTATCAATAAAAAGGTCTTTTTATTGGCAAGAATATCTCCCCCAACTTGTTTACCAAATTTTTCCGGATCGCCAAACGCATCCAAGTAGTCGTCTTGAATTTGGAATGCAATTCCAAGATTCTTTCCAAATTCATAAATATGCTTTTGATTGCCTTCACCCGCGCCGCCCAATATAGCACCCATTTGCAAACTAGCTGCCAACAACACCGATGTTTTCAATGTAATCATTTCGATGTATTGCTGCAGTGTCACCGTGCTCATCTTTTCAAAATCCATGTCCAACTGTTGTCCCTCGCACACTTCCCTTGCCGTTCTATTGAACAAGTAAAGTATTTTAGGTAGCAGTGAAGGCTGAATTTTAGCTAATTGTTCGTAGGCGGCTACAAACATAACATCGCCCGCCAACAAAGCTGTTGAAGACCCATATTTTTCATGTACGGTTGTCATACCCCTGCGCAACGGAGCATTGTCCATGATATCATCGTGAATAAGGGTGAAATTATGGAACAACTCTATAGCGTTTGCTACTTGATAGGCATCTGGATGAATTTGCTCAAACAAATCATTACCCATTAACACCATCACCGGACGTACACGCTTGCCTCCCAAACTCAAAAAATAGTTATTCGGTTCATACAGGCTTTCGGGATGCCCTTTAAATGTTAGATTGGCAAACTTTCCAGTGAATTCCTTCAATAATGCTTCAAACGACTGCATGTTTTAGTGCTTCTTTTTGGTTTTCTTTTTAGTTTCAGTTGTTGAATCGTCGGCAGATTCAATTGAATTTTTCTCGAGTACCCACTCGTAATCAAGTTGTCGCTTTGTTAAATTGGCCGCCACAACTTTGATGCGAACTTTATCGCCCATTTTAAACTTACGACCACTTCTCATTCCCACCAAACTATAATCCGATTCAATTAGTCTGAAATCATCAAAGTCAGAAAGATGGTTGATACTTACCAATCCTTCACATTTGTGTTCAATAGTTTCTACCCAAAATCCGAAGGCCGCTACCCCACTTATCACACCATCGAATTCATCACCCAAGTAGTCTTTCATAAATTCTACTTGTTTGTATTTGTTGGCGGCTCTTTCAGCTTCCATGGCGGCTCTTTCACGCTCACTGCAATGTTTACACTTCTGCTCTAATTTGGTATCAATTTCAAGAGCATTGTTCAGTAGATCATAAATGATTCGGTGAACCAAAATATCGGGATATCGGCGAATGGGAGAAGTAAAATGACAATAGTGTTCGAATCCAAGTCCATAGTGCCCTATATTCTCCGTAGTATAAATAGCCTTAGCCATGGTTCTAATTCCCAATTGCTCCAATACGTGCTGTTCAGGTTTACCCTTGGCGTCTTCCAGCATTTGATTAAAAGAGGCGGCAATTTTTTCCGGGCTTCCTATATCAAACTTGTGACCGTATTTCTTCGCAAAATCAACAAAAGGCTGCAGCTTTTGTTCATCAGGTGTATCGTGTACTCGATAAGGAAAAGGGATTTCCCGACCGTGTACTTTCACTTTCCCTGCATAAATAGCGACGGCCTTATTGGCCAACAGCATGAACTCTTCAATAAGTTGATGAGCTTCTTTACTTTCTTTTACAACGATCCCTATGGGCTTTCCCTTCTCATCTAATTTGAATCGTACTTCTTGTGATGAAAAATTAATCGCTCCTTTTTTAAATCGTTGTTTTCTGAACTTCTGTGCCAGTTTATTTAAGAGCAAGAGTTCATCTGCTAAATGCCCCTCTCCTTTTTCCAATATTTCTTGTACTTCTTCGTAAGTAAAGCGATGATCTGAATGGATGGCTGTTTTGCCGATCCAGGTATCTTTTACTTCACCTTTTGTATTGATTTCAAAAACGGCCGAGAAGGTTAATTTGTCTTCCTTAGGTCTCAGCGAACAGAGTACATTGGAAATATGTTCGGGTAACATCGGCGATACGCGATCTGGCAAATACACCGAAGTAGCTCGTTCGTAAGCGTCGGCATCCAACGCAGTGCCGGCTTCCACATAATGGCTAACATCGGCGATATGAACGCCAATTTCGTAATGACCATTTTCCAATAGCTTAATTGAAAGCGCATCATCAAAATCTTTCGCATCAACCGGATCTATGGTAAAGGTCAGGGTTGTTCGGAAATCTTTTCTAATACTAAATTCTGATGCAGGAATACTATCAGGAATTCGAGCTGCATCTTCCAAGGCTTCGTCGGAAAACATCAATGGAAACCCGCCCTCCATCAGTAATTCTTTCATCGCTAAGTCATTGGCATCAGATGGTTCCAATTTCTGTGTTACGAGGCCTACCGGCTTTTTATTCTTTTCCCATTCAACAATTTTTACAATCACCGTATCGCCATCTTTCGCTTCATTGATGTTTTCAAATGGGATGTAGATATCGGGCATTGGCTTGTCAGAATCTGGTATGAAGAAAGCAAAGGATTTCCCCATTTGCAATTTCCCCATGAAAGACAGCTGCTTTCTATTTAACACTTCCGTTACAATGCCTTGCATTCGGCCCGACTTCTTCATTTCATTTACTTTCACCAAAACGGTATCGCCATGCAATGCATTGTTAAAATCGTTTGGGCGAACCATAATATCGGTTGCTTGATTTTCAACAATTACATAACCGATTCCCGAACGAGTAATATCGAGCACTCCCTTAAAGGACGATGCTCCCGGAATTGATTTGCGACCTTTGGATTTTCCTTTATGTTTTTTTCTAGACATTGTTTATTTCTTTTCTTAAATGCTTTTGAATGTATTCATGAATACTATTCATTAAATTTTCTTCCTGATTGAACAATACCTCCATGGTTATGGGAAGAACATAAATGGGGGCTTCTTTTAATTCTTCTGCAAACTTTATCAAGCGAACTGCATCTTTCTCAGTAGTGATGATCAATTTCTTCTCCGATTGAATAAAATCGAAACGTTTGTGAATTTCTCTCCAATCGTCGATAGTAAAAATATGATGATCACTGTATAACATTTCATAGTAGGTTTTGGTATGCTCGTGCAAATAGGCCTTCAGCGGAAGTGGATTGGCTATTCCACTTACCAATAACACTTCTGTTTCGGCATCCAATTCCTTTATGTGGTGTAGGTTAATATGGTAAGGCTGGCCATACTTCAATGTTGAAAAATACACCGATTGACCGGGAGCGGGTCTTAGTTCCTTTCGAATGGCAGTTGCTTGATCATGTGAAAGTTGCGACGGGCACTTTGTAACGATAATCGACTGTGCTCTTGAAGCGCTTGACTTTTCATCGCGCAAATCACCTGTTGGTAAGAACCAGTCTCTAGAATACAAATTACTATAGTCTGTTAAAATAATATTGAATCCGGCTTGAACGGTTCGATGTTGAAAGGCATCATCTAGTACTACCAATTCTGTTTCAGGTTTATCATGTAACAATTGCGGAATCGCTTCAATTCGCGCTTCTCCAACAGCAATCGCAACTTCGGGAAACTTTAGATGAAATTGCATGGGTTCATCACCAATTTCCAGTGCGGTGGTTTTACTGTTTGCGAGGGCATATCCTTTCGTCTTTCTTTTGTATCCTCTACTCAATATGGCTGCTCGGTAAGAAGTGTGAAGGCGTTGAATAAGAAATTCTACCATCGTTGATTTTCCGGTACCTCCAACTGATAGATTTCCTACACAAATCATTGGCAAATTGAAGGTAGTACTCCCCAGAATATTGCGATCAAATGCACGGTTTCGCACCCATATGATTGCACCATACACTAATGAAATCGGAAACAGTAATATGCGGATTGGTCTAAGTAGCGGCGCATTAAAATTCATAAATACGAGATGGTGTAATACAATAGGATAAAGGTACATCAAATTGGTCGATGTCCTCAATTGCATCCACCGGATCAAAAAAGGAAAATCCAAGTTTTATTACATCCGGCTTGCAGCGTACCAAGAAACGGTCATAATAGCCCTTTCCATACCCTACGCGAAAGCCTTTGGTAGTGAAACAAAGCAATGGAATCAAAACAAGGTCAATGGTTTCCGGATCCATCCAGATACCATTTATAGGTTCAAGAATATTGTATTTGTTCTTCGAGTAAA
>DGDD01000139.1 GCA_002385265.1 Chitinophagaceae bacterium UBA3961 | reverse complement strand
TTCATTACCGCAGCGGCGCAGCGATCGCAGCGATAACGCAGCGAATCCCCGTGCCTCTGAGCCCCCGTGGTTCTGCATTTCCTCCCTTCCCGCAAGGTCTATCGCCTGTCCCGTATCGTTCCTCACGGGATAGACTCGAATGCATTTGCTCCGCAAAACCAGCCTCCTTCCTAAAATTCCTTCACCACCACCACCCAATTCCCAAAATGATCATGAATTTCATGGATGGTTTCAAAACCCGAACGCTCGTGCACTCGAATGGAGCGCGTATTTTGAAGAGAAATAGTAGTGATCATGTAGTCATATCGATCTTTCAACTGCTCTTGATGAAACGCATACATTTTATCGGGCAAAGCCAAGCCTCTACAAGACTCGTCTACGCACAATTGTCCCATCATATAAAAGGAATGGTCTCCAATTGCTTTTCCATTAAGAGCCAGGGGCTCAATTTTTTCCAGTAATAACTTTAACTCTTGGTGAAAACTTGCAGCTTCGCGTACCGCAACCAATGCATATGCCACTACTTTTCCTTCCTTTACGGCAATTACGCTAGGGCATAATGCATGCATTTGTTCGAGAAGTGATACGGGGTAAGACCAACTTACAAACCCTTGCTCTTTAATATAATCAGCGCTGAGTCCGGCTTTTTGATACCGTTGATTGAGCGCGGCTATTTGATGAATTTCGTCCGGTGTTTCTGCAAACTTAATTAGCATGAAATAATATTGAAATGCAAAGCTACGTGTTCACTTGATTTCAAAATATGGAAAGATGGATACAAAAAACAATTAAGCAGAATATTTATACAACCTTTTTCTAATTTTAAAGAGCAGGCTTTTGGTTTTTTTTCTGGCTTTCTTAACTAACGCGTAGGTATTTCGGTATTGAAACAAAGCACTGGTGCTTACCACATGCAAAACCTTTCCCTCATATAAGTACAACTCATCAAAAGTGTGTTGAGGCCATGAATATTTAAAATGATCAAAAAACTTGGTAAATAAACCTTGAGGAGTTTGAGAAATAAGAAACACTTCAATCATAACACCTTTATAATAAAAGGCTCGTTTATGCGAATACGTTTTCTGAGGAATTGTTTCTAATTCGGGATGAGAAGAAATATATTCGTCTAGCAAGTTGAAATCTTCGTCACGCATCAACAAATCAATGTCTCCATGGTTGCGCATTCTACTAATACCACGCAGCTCTTCTGCCCAACCACCAAATATCCAAACATCGAATCCTTGGCGCCGAAGCATTGACTTTACTTCCAGAACTAGGGTTATTTCATTCATACGTACAGATTTTCAATCGATTGACTAGGGTAGATTGGAAGGTACATCAATCGACAAGTTTAATCCATGACTAAAATCAGTATCTTCAATAACTAACGTAAATAATTCGCCATGCGTATCAATTGGGCCTTTTTAAGCTTTGTTATTGGGTCTGCAGCTTTCGGTTCTTGCGAGGAAAAACCGAAGGAAATGGTTGATTCTCAACCCAAATTCACACTCCAGCGCACCCCACGTTTTTATTTCAATTCTTTTGTTGACTGTAACATGGCGGAAGCCTGGATTGGTGATACCCTTCGAATTTTTCCGGGAAAATATGGGGAAGACCCGGTTTGGGGCGACTCTTACGAATTGGAATTTGCCGACGGGCGCAATGCAGATGAGGTATTTCTTCGCAAAGCCGATGAGTTCATTGATCCCAAAATGCCGCCCAATGTGCCTCCGGGCAAAGACGGCCTGCACGGCGCCGTATGGTTTGAAACGGTTTACCAAGATCCCGCCGACAAAAGCGGTAAAACGCTTTTCGCGGTTTATCACAATGAAAACTATCCGGAAACATTGCCCTACGATAGTGTTACCGGCATTGGTTATATCAATAAAAAATGGCCGGAAGGCTTAACCGGAGTAAAATCACCTGCAGCCGTTTGTAGAATTGGAATCATGAAAAGTACCGATGGAGGACATAGCTGGGAGAACAAAGGAATTTTTATTGAAGACCTCCAAAGCCGCATGATTCTTCGACCTCACAACAATTCACTCACTTTTGGTGGGGGCGTTGGAGATCCTTCAGCGGTGGCCAGCGGCGAATACCTTTACCTGTTTTATGGCGAATACGGTTATCCGGGAATATACGATTCATTAACATACAGAGGTGATACCGAAATGTCGGGGCAATGCATCAGCATTGCTCGAATAAAACTGAGTGATTTAAACAATCCCGTAGGTAAAGCAAAAAGATGGAATGGGCAAAGCTTCGATGCACCGCACGATAGCATTGGCGTTCCTGTAAGAAGTTTACAACGCACCAAGGAAGAAGGCGGTGGACCCGCATCAGGAGCCAAAGCAGGATTTCACTGGGGGCCCTCTGTAAGTTGGAATACCTACTTAAATCAATGGGTTATGTTGATGGCCTACAGTACCGGACCGAAATGGGCCGGAAGTCAAATCTATATTTCATTCAATAAAAATGCCGACCTCGGAGCCGGTGAAAATTCACAGCAGTGGAGCAAACCCAAACTCTTACTAGATGTTCCGGGTCATATTATTTGGTATCCTTCTCTTCAACCCACAGCTAGTGGTGATGATGTAAAAAACAAGTACACTTGCTTACGCCTTGGCCAAACGGCT
>DGDD01000209.1:12572-13070 GCA_002385265.1 Chitinophagaceae bacterium UBA3961 | reverse complement strand
GGTGAGCCTGCGACCTTCCTAGACGTAGGTGGTACTGCTAACGCAACTACTGTAGAAGCCGGTTTCCGCATCATTTTAAAAGACCCTAAAGTAAAGGCGATCCTCATCAATATCTTCGGTGGTATTGTTCGTTGCGACCGTGTTGCACAAGGGGTTATCGATGCTTACAAATCTATCGGCGATATCCCTGTTCCCATCATCGTTCGTTTGCAAGGAACCAATGCTGAGGAAGCTAAAAAACTCATCGAAGAAAGCGGCTTGAAAGTTCAAAGCGCTATCTTGTTGAGCGAAGCAGCTGCTTTAGTGAATAAGGCAGTAGCATAGGGAGTTGTGAGTTTTAAGTTTTTAAGTTATTAAGTTATATAAGTCCCGGCCTTCGGCCGGGACTTTTTTGTGGCTGAAATTGCGGTTTCCTTTTCTACTGAATCCTCGAACCACTGTATATCCTCCATACTTTATCCTACGTCCTCTCTCCTATTTCACCGCGGCGGCGCAGCG
>DGDD01000209.1:11993-12238 GCA_002385265.1 Chitinophagaceae bacterium UBA3961 | reverse complement strand
GCGGCGCAGCGTCCTTCGACTGTGCCTCCGGCCCGCCCTTCGACAAGCTCAGGGACCGCTCAGGACAAGCCCGCAGCGTTTTCGCAGCGCGGGCAGTGTCACTGCCTTTCCTTGTTCCTGTATTCCCCCTGTTCTTCCTCCTCTTCCTTCTCTGTATTTCCTCGTTCCTCGTCTCCTCTCATCCTCGTTCCTGTAATCCCCCTGTTCTTCCCCCTCTTCCTTCTCTTCCTTCTCTGTATTTCCTC
>DGDD01000209.1:752-11710 GCA_002385265.1 Chitinophagaceae bacterium UBA3961 | reverse complement strand
CCCCCTGTTCTTCCCCCTCTTCCTTCTCTTCCTTCTCTGTATTTCCTCGTTCCTCGTCTCCTCTCATCCTCGTTCCTGTATTCCCCCTGTTCTTCTTCCTTTTCTTTCTTGATCTCGCCGGCTGTTTCATTATTAATTATTACTTATTAATTATTAATTGTTCTCAGTCGATTCTCACATTCTTCTCCTTCGGATATTTCACCGTATAACTCAAGGTTTGCTTTTTATCTTCTTTCGGAGCAAGGGTCATACGCCATGTGAGTTTTTGCGTGTCATTGTCTTTCTCAGCTTCGGTGGCTTTGGTGTTGTCTACTTCTATTTCTTTGGAAGGGCTGATTGGGAATTGATCTTCCACCACAATATTAATAGCTACGTTCTTGTTATTGCGAACCATTATTTCATAGGTCCTGCTGTCAATTTTATTGGAGCCGAGAAAACGTTTTTGACTGCTTTCTTTCAGTAAGGTTCTTTTTACTTGAACGCCTTTGTCTCTTCCCAAACTTAAGCTGAGTGTGTCGCTTGCGTTAAAAAGATCCAAGAAAGATTTCCCTATAAAAGTTCCTTCTACATACAAGCTGGCTTCGCCCGGTAACAAGTTCAATTCTTGCCAATTGATGATTCTAGCTGTTAAAAATGCAGCCGATTCTATTTTTGGCGCCGCGTAGTATTCATATTGTGCGTCAATATCAAAGGCATCGATGTCAACCGTATATTGTTTGCCATCGTTGGGAACAGAATAGGGTTGTGAAATTTCGTAAACGGTTGATGTAGGTTGGTAAAGAAGTGTTGTGCTGACCGCTGATGGAGTTTTCTTCCTTTTCACTTCAGAATAGTTGTTGGAATAAGATGATCCATCACTGTTTCCGGAAGACGAATAGCCTATGACTACTACTTCGTCTAATCTGCTTGCTGACATCGACAATGCCAAAGTTGTCATACTTGATCCGGCTTTGATTTCTGCTGTTTCAAAGCCGACAAAACTTACAATTAGGGTAGCATTTGGATCACTGTTTTGCAAATAATAGAATCCATCTTTGTTAGTAGAGGTGGCTATTTTAGTTCCTTTGATTGATACAGTTGCGCCAATAATTGGCATTCCCGTTTCATCCGTTATTCTTCCATAAGAGGTATTGCTCATGGATCCATTATTGGGTAGGATCATTCCTACTGGTACCGGTGCGCTGTATCTCAAATACCAAGGCAGTAGGGAGGGCTTGGTGCCGTCTTCACTGGGATTGCCGGTGGATAACAAGAGTTTCACTTCTTTCCAATCTTCGCCACTGTTTTGACTAATATTGGCTTTGTAGTTGAAATCGAGTGGGTGGGCTATGTCGGTGAGTCGAATATCATACGTGGGATACCAGGAAGCTTCTTTCACCAAATAAGTAAGCGTAAGCGGTGAACTAATGGCTTCTTTTGTTTGAAGGGTGATGAGCACTTCGCTAGTAGCTTTGTTCTTTTTGTCGTTCACAGCATTTAGCTGCGCATCAAGTTTGGCAGACTGTTGAAGATAGCTTTGTTGCTCTCGTTCCAATTCACTGAGTTTGGTATAGATTTCAGTTAATCTTTGACGCTGAAAATCGGCCGCTTCCTTTAATTCCGTTGCCTTTAAAGTGGATTGTTCTCCTTTGATTTGCTGATTCTTTATGATCAGGCTTTCCTCTTGTTTGAAAACATTGGTTTGAGTAATGGTCAACTGCATCTTTTCTTGAATCGCCTTTTTCTGAGTTTCAATAGCGGTGATTTCCTCGCGGGCTTCTTGTTCTTTAAGAAAATTCAATTGATGCACTACGGAAAGAATGGTGATCTTTTGATCGGCTTTTACTTGAATGCTTTGTTTGTCGACTTTGGGCGACAAACCCCCAATAACAATGGTTGAAGTTCCCGCAGTTAACACCGGTTTGGCGCTGCGTTCAATAACGGCACCTTTCAGGAAAACAGTAACTTTTTCGATTTTAGAATCTACGGGAAGGGGCTTTTTAGCTTGAGCTTGAGCCAAAAAGGGGAGTAGGCAAAATGCCAGGGCGTACAGTCTAGTCATACAGCATGGTTTATTGCTGGATGCACTAGCGAGGAATATTACATAAAGGGATTAGGCGATAAGAGCAATCACACCATAAATGAGTACGTATCCGAGTACGGTAGCGAGTAGGAAGATTTTGTCGATGTTTTTCATTTTGATCGTTGGATTTGAGGTATAACGCATAGAAGCTTACCCTTAGTATGTTGTTCTAATGTGTTTCGATGGGGATAAGGCAATATTCGGGCCAGAATAATTAATAATTAATAAGTAATAATTAATAATTGAACAGCAGCGAAACAGGAGCGAGGATAAGAGGAGACGAGGAACGAGGAAATACAGAACCACGGAGGCTCGGAGGCACGGGGTTTCGCTGCGTTGCCGCTGCGGCCGCTGCGGTAAAAAAACACTAAAAATTTTCAATCAGTTTATTATACCGCAAAGAAACAAAGTACGCAACGGTTCGCAACGAAATACTCAGCGAATTCTCTGCGAGGTCCCTGAGCTGGCCGAAGGCCAAGTCGAAGGGCTCTTTGCGGACTTTGCGGTGAAGCACTCTTCAGCGAAGCCGCACAAGCCTCAACAACTCACCTCTTACCACTCTACCTCACCGAACACTCCTCACCACTTCCCTCAATACCTCATACACTTTCTTCAAACTCTCCTCACTAATGCAATACGGCGGCATGATATACACTGTATTTCCCAGCGGACGGATAAACACTCCTTTCTCCAAAGCCAGTTTTGTAATGGTCGTACCAATGCTATTCAAGTATTCGTCTTTCCCGGAAGTAATTTCAAAAGCGAGAATGGTTCCCAATTGTCGATGGTTCTTAGTATGAACAAACGCTTCATCCGATTTAATTGATGAAATGAATTCTGTATTGGCTTTGCAGATGCGCTCGATGCGAGCAACACAATCGCTGTCTTGCAACAATTCCAAACTGGTAACCGCTGCCGTGCAGGCAAGTGGATTGGCAGTGAAAGAATGTCCATGGAAGAAAGTCTTCAACTTATCATCCGTCACAAATGCTTGATAAATGCGCTCTACACATGCCGTCACTCCCAGCGCCATGGTTCCACCAGTCAATCCCTTGCTCAAACAAATAATATCAGGCGTATGAGCTAAGTATTCGGAGGCAAATAGTTTTCCTGTTCTGTGAAACCCCGTCATCACTTCATCGGCGATACAAATCACTTGATGCTCTTTACATTTGGAAAGAAGGGCATTCAAACCGTCTTTCTCATAAAACTGCATGCAGCCTGCTCCTTGAACCAAGGGTTCGTAAATAAAACAAGCGAATTCCTTCCAATTCAGATCCGGCAATGAGTCCCCTTTCTTTGGCGGATCAATGAATACTACTTCAAATAATTTCTCTTGAAACGCTAGGGTAAACACCGAACGATCGCTCACACTCATGGCACCAAAAGTATCGCCATGATAACTGTTGTTGAAAGCCAACACTTTCGTTCTCCTTCCTCTTTCTTCCTCGTTCCTCTCCCCTCCCGAATCGGCTGCGCCTTTCGAGACTGGATCTTTCTTCGATCCTCCCTCCTCATTCCTCGTTCCTCCCTCCTTATTCACATTCCACCAATACTGCAAACTCATCTTAATGGCTACTTCTGTAGAGGTGGAGCCATTGTCGCTATAAAAAATTTTATGAAAAGTGCCGGGAAGTAAGGGTAATAAGTTCTCTGCCAATTGAACGGCGGGCTCGTGAGTAAATCCTGCGAAGATAACTTGCTCAATAGTACTCGCTTGTTTATAAAGGGCTTCAGCAATTTTAGGGTGAGCATGACCGTGCAAAGTGACCCACCAGCTACTAATAGCGTCAATGTATTCATTTCCCTGATCATCGTACAAAAATTCTCCGGCCCCTTTTACCACGGCAATAGGATCAGGCATTTGCTTTTGGGGCGTAAATGGATGCCATATCACGGCTCTGTCTCTCTGCGATAAATTCATGAGGCAAAGATAGAGAGGGGAGTAATTAATAATTAAGAATTAATAATTAATAATTAATAATGAAACAGCCGGAATACAGGAATGAGGAGACGAGGAAGCGAGGAACGAGGAAGCGAGGAACGAGGAAGCGAGGAACGAGGAAGCGAGCCAATACAGAGAGACTGCTAGCGCTGCGTTATCGCTGCGGCCGCTGCGCTGCCGCGGTGAAAATAAAAATCGGCTGATTGAAATTCGGAGGCTAATCTGTGAGAATTTCTACTAATTCGGATATCTGTGGTCAAAAAAAGTAAAAGACTTTGCGACTCCTTGGCGCTCTTCGCGCTCTTGGCGGTGAACACCTCCTATTTCTTCATACTAAAAATATAACTCATCGGCACTCCACTAACAGGGTGCTTCGGTTCAATGATCTCAAGATTTTTAAATCCTGCACTACTAAAGAGATGTTGCCAATCGGCCAAGGTTCTATAATACCATTCATATGGCTTCACAAAAGAATCGCCTAAGCCATCCCAAGAACCTTGTTTCCATCCACTGATATCGTCTCCGGCTTGTTGACGAGAATAACTGTGCAAGGTTTGTATCACCAAGCTCCCACCATCTCTTAATAATTTTGGTAGATAGTGAACCAAATTTTTTGCACTCTCCTCGCCTATCAATGCAAAATTGATCACAATGGTATCGTATGAGAAAGGCAGCAATATTCCCCCACTCGCAATTTCTTCATAGCTCGCCAATAAATACATGGCGCCCTTTTTCTTAACGGCTTCAATGATCAAATCGGGCACAAAATCAATACCCGTGCAGATAACACCACGATCGTGTAAGGCCCTACAGAGCCAACCTTCACCACAACCAATATCCAATACTTGTTTGGGAGTGGTTTGCATCACAGCGTCAATAATCGCCTGATTGGTTACCAGCCGTCTCGACTCCAACGCATTCTCTTCAATCAATTTATTCCAAGGAGCAGCATTTAGTTTCCAACTGTCCTTGATCAATTGTTCTCGCATTTACATACTTTTAAAAGGTATTGCAAGCAAATAATATTCAACTCCAACGTTTTAAAGAAGAATGGCCGTTCCAAAAAAGGACCGGCCATTTCTATAGATCATCCTTAACCCAAATATTAGAAAGTTGGATCAGCCGGAGTATTCGGATTGTTATCACGTTCACGGAAAGGGAAAGGCATCAAACTTCTGGTACGCTCGGTAGTAGCTCTACCAAAACGACGCATGTCTACCAATTTTTGTCCGCTCATGTACATCTCAATACAACGCTGTTTGTAAATTTCAGTCAATAATTGATCTGCTGTATAAGGGCCCGTTAGTGCCGGCAAGGCAGCACCCACACCCAAAGGATCAGCAGCAGCCGTTTTAGTCACAACCTTGTTCACTTCGGTTAATGCACTCGTTAAGTCGGGACTCGACTGACGAACATAGGCTTCCGCTTTAATCAAGGTTACTTCACCCGGCAAATAAACCGGGAAGGCTGCGGTACTGGTTCCACCAAATCCTTTGATCACCCAGCGCCATGCAGCAGCACCACTCAATCCAACATAAAAAGAAGTGCGTTTATCTGCTAAATCGGGTTGAATACCTGCAGGTAACCCTAATGTAGAATCAATAGATTGGTATACGTTAAAGTTAGAAGCACAAGTTTCGAAAATGGTATTCAAATTGGCTGCATCGAAATTCAAGGTAGATTTCTTTGTTAGGTCAACTGAATTCGCGGCAGCAAGAGCATCTGCATATTTTCCTGCATACAAAGCATAGCGTGCCTTCAATGCTCTTAAAGTATTGGGAATATCAAGGCCTGCCGGAATATTTGCTGTAAAGGCAGATGAAATAGCAGTAGCACTGATGGCAGCCAACGCTTCGTCAATTGCAGTGATGGCTCTATTGTACGCATCAGTAGCAGTGATAAAGTTTACTTTGTCGCCATTGCCATCCGGAACATGCGTCCAGAAATTCGCCATATTGCCCAAGCTCAATGCTTTGAAAATAGTGGCGTGTCCAATTAAGCCGGAAGCATACCCTTTATCAGTAAGGTTTTTTGCATTGGCAATCACCTTGTCGGCATCATAGATAATTTTGTTACTGGTAGTCCAAAGGCCTAACAGCATGGTGTTTGTTCCGTCAACAGTTACACCACCTGTTTCCAATTGGGCTTCAGCTAGGTTACCGGCGTTCAATACTTTTACTTGCTTGGTTACCAAAGCATCAATGGAAACCGAATTGTAGAAGGAACTTCCTCTGCCTAAAGAATACACGCGCTGCAAGCCAACCGTTACTCCGGTTAAACCTGTGGGTGTTGTGAAAATTTTATCTTCAGTTGCACGAGAAGGATCGGTATAATCTTTCTTACAAGAAGGCGTAGTAGCAATCAAAGCAACCAACACCAACCCTTGTGCAATATTTATGAATGATTTTTTCATTTGTCTAAAATTTAAATGGTCTTAGAATTTAGCTCTTACAGTGAATGCAAAAGTGCGTGGGATGGGTACTGCACCGAAATCGATCCCTCTTAACAAAGTGCTCTGACCTGCAGCGTTCACCTCAGGATCAAATCCTTTATAGTTATCCCATGATATTAAGTTTCTACCGCTCAAACTAAGGTTCAAATCACCGAAGCCTTTGATGCGACCTACATTGTATCCCAACGACAACTCTCTTAGTTTCACGAAAGAACCATCATCGATACGCCATTCTTCAATAGCATACACACCGGAAATATAACCGCGAGGCAACAATCCCTTGTGTTCTTGTTCAGCTACTTCTCCGTTACCAACACCTTGACGGGTTCTCCAGTCGGCATTGAATACATCCACTCCTTGAACAAAATCAACCTGTGCTCTCAAGTTCAGTTTTTTGTAACTCAACTCGTTCACAAATGAACCGGTGAATTTCGGATTTGGATCACCGATGATTTTTCTTAATACAGTACCGGTAGGCAATCCGTTGGCATCACGAGAAGTAGTGTAAGAAGCAGCGGATGTTTGTGTACCTCTTTCTGTTAAAGGAATACCCGCGGTATTCTTTACTTGACCGCCGTTTGCATCGCGTGCAAAGAAGGTTCCGTAGAATACACCTACAGCTTGTCCAGGCAATAAGGCTATTGGTGCACCGGAGTTGGTAGAGAATTGTGCAAGCGAAGAACCTAAATTCAATACTTTATTTCTGTTCTGGTTGTAAATGAAAGTTACATCCCAGTTGAAGTTCTTATTACGAACAGGTGAACCGGTTAATACCAATTCAATACCCTTGTTCTCCAAGCTACCGAAGTTATCGAGACGGCTGCTAAAACCATTGGATGGAGCAATTACGCGGTCGAATAACAAATCGGTTACTTTCTTCTGATAGTAGTTAAAAGTTAATCCGAGGCGGTTATTGAAGAAACTCATATCAGTACCAATTTCCAACTCACCTTGGCGTTCAGGGCGCATTTGAGTATTGGCCAAAATAGTACTTGATGTGAAACTTGTTCTTCCAACAAACGCAATTGAAGAATACGCGTTGAAACGATCGTAGGCACCGATGCCGGTAAGGTTACCCGATTGACCATACGCTGCACGTAGTTTCAGTTGATCGAACCAAGAAGAGATTGGAAGTTTCTTCCAATATTCTGTCTCGCTCAACAAATAGCTACCGCTTACTTTGAAATAGGTTTGGTTTCTTTCTTCTTTTGCAAATACAGATGATCCATCCACACGAACAGCTCCGGTTAAGAACAATTGATTCTTATAACGGAAATTCTGTTGGAGGTATCCACCGGAAATGCTCAATTCTCCTCTTTGATCGGCGCCCGCCAAAATAGTAGACGCACCGTTTACAGTTTCAATGAAAGGAGCCAATCCTCTACCTTGAACTAGTGAGAAAGTTGAGCGCTCGTATTGTTGAGAATAACCAACTTGAGTAGTAGACGCAATATTTTTCGTCAACTCTTTCTGATAAGTTGCATTCAACTCATTGTTGATTTGGAAATAATTGCTCACAGCAGCACTTGCATAACCGTTCAGGGTTGGGTCCAAGCTGGCACCACCACCCCAGAAAGCGGTATTCACGTTGTATGCAAATGGAGGAATATAGGTTGTACCCTGCTGTGAAAAGTTATCAATACCCATTGTATAGTCGATAGTCAAGCCCTTCATTGGTTTTGCTTTCAAAGAGAAGCTTGAGATAACACGATTGGTATTGGAACGTTGCTTCACATCTTCAATAATGGAAACAGGATTCACACGACCTCTTTCACCAACTGCTTTGATATTACCCAAGGCATCGCGTGTCCAAATATCATGGAAGTTACCTAAGATGGTTACACCGTTCATTGGTGAGAAGAATGAGTTACCATCAGGTTTTTCATTAGAAGTACTGTTCACATAGTTCAATCCCATGCTGGCAGTTAACCAATTGTTGATGGTTTGTTCAATGTTTGAGCGGAAACTGAAACGTTTGAAATCGGTTCCTTCCACAATACCTTGATTGGAGAAATAAGAACCTGATAAATAATATTTCGTTTTAGCAGCACCACCTGAAACTGAGATGTTATTGTCGGTACCAATTCCAGTTCTGAAAATATAATCCCAGTAATTGTAACGCGTTACATTGGTAGTATTCGTTAAAGCCGGAGTAAGGATGTCTTGCGTTTGAACATCAGGTGATCCTCCAAACTTCGTAGGAGCTTCATTGATTTTAACTTGCTTGCGCAATTGGTTCACCATTACGCTAGAAGAGAAGTTTACGGTGGGGGTTCCGCTGGTTCCGCGTTTGGTGAAAATTTGGATAACACCGGCATTGGCACGTGAACCGTAGATCGCTGCAGCAGCAGCACCGTTTAACACTTCAATTCGCTCAATATCGGCAGGGTTGATATCGGCCAAACGGTTGGTACCGATGGTTCCTACAAATCTACCTCCGTCGTAACCACTTTGAGTATTAGTAACACGATTGTTAGCGTTGCTCACAATTACCCCATCCACAATGTAAAGAGGCTCAGATGAACTGTAAATTGTACTGATACCACGCAAGCGAACAGAGATACCACCTGCTGGGTCTCCACTGTTTTGAATGATCTGCGCACCGGCTGTTTTACCTTGCAAGGCTTGCAACACGTTTCCTGAAGCTCCCTTGGTAAGTTGATCGGCCTTTACAGAACTGATGTAGTTACCTAATTGACGACGTGTAGTTCCGGCAGAAGTACCCGTTACTACCACTTCATCTAAATTCAATGCATCGGCACTCAATTGCGCATCTACTGTGTAGCTGGCTCCTGATCCAATTTGTAGCGATTGACTGTAAGCCTTGAAACCTACGCCTGAGAACTCAATAGTATAAGTTCCGGCCTTCAATTCTGCGTTCAATGTGTAAGAACCATTGGCTTCTGTAGAAGTACCAAATGTGGTGTTCTTAATGGTTACTGATGCTCCGGCAATGGGCTTATTGTCTTTGCCCACCACTTTCCCGGAAATGCGCACTTGTGCAAAGGCTGCCGCCGTAAGCACAAAGTTCAAGAGCAGTATCATGGATACTCTCAGAACGGCGCGAAGTTTTGGTGACTGAATGGATTTTGTAAACATTGCTAATTATTAAAGTTTTTAATAAACCGTTATTCCGGCTTTTGCATAAGGAATCAAGGATAGATCATTTGATGGCTTTTCAGTGATCAGGAAATCAATATCTTTTGCTTCGCATACATTGATGCGTTGAACAGTGTCTAACTTTTCGGCAATGGCAACACTCATTACTTTCTCGCTCGATTCTATCATAGCTTGCTTCACTTGTACTACTTCCCAATCACTATCAGTTATACCTTTTTGTGAGTCAATTGCATTGGTACCGAGGATACAGAGATCGGCTTGAATTTGGCGAATTTGCCGAATCGCTTGTCCGCCCACAGCCATTTGTGCTTGTTTGGAAACGATGTCTCCAATTTGAATCAATTTGATATTAGGATGTTGCAAGTATTCAACTGCTGCCGGAATACTGGTAGTGATGAACGTTGCGGTGAGTTGCTCGGGTAACATTCGGATCATTTCCAGAATGGTAGAGCCACCGGTGGTCATTACATACATCCCGTCTTTAATTAGTTGTACGGCTTTGGAAGCAATCACGCGCTTTTCATTCGCGGCGTAAATATTGGAGCTCCGAAAAGAAGAATGAAATGAGAGGGAAAGAGCACCGCCGTGCACTTTAAACAGTCGGCCTTCGTCTGACAGTTCTTGGAGGTCGCGCCGAATAGTGTCTTCCGACACATCGATGGCTGCACAAAGATCTGCAGTCAACACTTTGTTGTGCAGGTTGATCTGATGCAGAATGTAGTTTTGACGCTCCTTTTTCAGCATGCCAACAGTTAGTTTAGGTGATTTCCTCGCCCAAATTCGGAACAAAAACGCAAAAAACCGCAAAAAGTTTAAAAATTATGCGGTATTTGTCGTGTTTATTGACAATCACTTGTGGATAAATGCTGCTTTTAGCGGGAAAAAGGAGGGAGATAATTAATAATTAGGAATTAATAATTAATAATTGAACAGCCGGAATACAGGAGGGAGGATGTAAGGAGACGAGGAACGAGGAAATACAAAAAGAAGAGGGAGGACTGAGGAAATACAGAGAGGGAACTCTGCTATGTCTTTGCGGCAGTTCGCGGACACTGCTGTGAACACTGTATTCCATTCAGTTTACGCTACCGCAAAGAAACAAAGAACGCAAAGGTTCGCAACGTTAAACCCTGCACTGGTCCTTGAGTAAGCCGTAAGGCTTCACGGGCTTTACTGTGTAGAAAGAAAAAGTCTTCAACCTTCTAACCTATTCCAAAAAAATACCGCCACGATCAATCGCGGCGGCACAAAAATTCGAAATAAATTATTCAAAAATTAATAACTCAAAAACTCTTCATCACTCAACCTAACTGCCGGCCGTTCCACTATTAATTATTAATTCTTAATTATTAATTAACTCGGCTGTTTCATTATTAATT
>DGDD01000209.1:0-408 GCA_002385265.1 Chitinophagaceae bacterium UBA3961 | reverse complement strand
ATTCTTAACTATTAATTTTTAATTATCCTACTCTCACCGATACCTGCGTAGTGTCCCACTCAATAATCAAATTGCTTCCTTCAAAACGGAAGGTCAATTTTTCAACACTGGCACTTAATTTCTTTACAGGAACTTTTACTTTCAATACATCTTTCGCTTTGATTTTTTCATAACCAAAAGAACCCCATTGCTTCAATTCACTGTTCAAAATGATGGTCCACTCAGATTCTGTGGGAATAGAAAACAAAGAATAAGTTCCGGCTTTGATAGCTTGTCCACCAAATTTTGTATCCTTTGCAAAAGTGATTTCAGTAGCTTCATTCGCACCGGTTCTCCAAACTTGTCCGAAAGGAACCAAGGCACCAAAGATTTCGCGTCCTTTTTTAGAAGGCTGACCATATTTCACTT
>DGDD01000240.1 GCA_002385265.1 Chitinophagaceae bacterium UBA3961 | reverse complement strand
AATAATAGAACGATCATTGCGCCAAGTATTAATTTGCCCAATGTCACGCTTTTCAATTTCCCTTAAATAGTAGCTATTCATATTATTAACCTTGACCTGGTTTGTAAAATCTTTTTGCAGGTGGTTGGTACCATTCGCTTAAGTTCGAAGGTACGCGTGAATTGTACCCAAGTACTTGCCTAACATCTTCAGAGAATTCCTCTCCTCTATCGTAACCTAAAGCACGTGGATAATCCAACTGTTGCTTCATGAAAGGTCTGGAATAAGTCAATGTTAGGGCTCTTCTAATTTTTTCAGTAGTGTTTTTTCCGGCTGCATGCCAAACCAGAGAGTCAAAAAGTATGATATCTCCGGCTTTTCCTACAGCTCTTTCAGATTTTGCGTAAAAATCTTCATCTGTAGGGCGCTCATCTTTTTTATTTGACCCGGACAAGAAATAGGTGGCTCCATTCTCCAGTGTAAAGTCATCTAACATTACCAACATGTTTATCATCATGGGTAAGGTATAGAATGTTCTAATATCTCTATGAATATTACATACATAAGAGGCTTTGTGAGGTAGATTAATAACACCTCCAAATCCGTTTACAATATAAGGAATACCGAAAAAGGTTTTCATATAGTCATGCAATGGGAGCTTTTTGATAAACTCCAAAAAAACCTCATGTTGACCTAGTAAATGGTGAACTGTTCCATCGGTGTTAACGTCAACTCCATTCTGAACTTGAACATTACGGCAATTTTGATAGGCAATGTCCATTCCTTCATTCAATGCGTCAACAAATTCGCTACTTAGAACACCTTTGAAATGAACCCAACCACGGTCTTTGATTTCATCATGAAATTCTTCTTGTGTAAGCATACTAAAATTAATTTAGGTTTAGGGTAGAATTATTAATATAAAAATGTGGGGAAAATGTGTCAACTAACGAGGTTCAATTAAAGCACTTCATATGATTGTAAATGAACTTGAACTTGCTGGGGCGAATTATTCATCAACACATCAATTATTGACATATGTGATATAAATTCACTTACATCAACTTGAGTATATGGTATAGGTCGATAATTATGAAATTTCAAGTCAATTCCATCTGCTTTGAATTCATCAACACTGTACAAGCACTGCCCACCAATGGGATTAATATAGTAGTCAGCATTTGCTGCCTTTGCAAGGCTCCTTACTTTCGCAGAACCTTTTAAACTGTGATCTACATCAAATTTTGATGATACTTTAATGGGAATGTTAATTCCTAAGAACGCTGTTACTTTTTGTACAGAATGCAGCGTGAATTCAAAAAGGTTCTTATTATCATGCATGAAAACTTCTTCTATTAAGGGATACACATTCTTGAACTCTGGTGCTTTTCGATAACCTGAATGGATTTGGGCTAGAATTTTCTTCCTTTCTTTCTCGAATTCCGGAGAAATGATTTTTTGAACTACATCTAAATAATCAGATGACTTTTCTAGAGGTATACTGAACAATTGTGTTTTCCCATTCAAAACAAATTGATTTCTATTGATCCAGCCCTTTTTTGTATACTCAATATTATCATAAATAATAAATTCATCTGCTGCCTTAAACAACTGAAAGTATCCGATATACGGAAGAAAATAGGGTTGCATTATGGCAAGCTTTTTCACGGCTACTTCTTTTTCTGAAATTTCGTTTTTTGCTACTCGAGCATTAATTTCTGTAGCTATCATGGGGTACAATTGAATCTAATTACAAATTATTCAAAAATCTCTAAAAAAGCAATTCTACAAATCAAATGATTATCAACACTCTACGCAATATGTATTTATTTAAAATCAGGGAATTGTTCATAGAATGACTCTTTAGTCATTCTAAAAACCACTAAATCGAATCCTGTTTCTTGATGAAACTCTTCGTGTGTTTTTTCAAATCCCATGTCTAGAGTAAGTTTAATTGCACCAAGATTCTTCACATTAACTTTGGTTATGATCTGTTTAACAGACGTGTTTTTAAACATAGAATCTAAAACCAATTTAGCCGCATCTTTCGCTCTTCCGCCACCCCAATAGGCCATCTCTCCTATTACAGTGTGTATTTCACCTTCATTTTCTGTGATGTTGTTAATGAACATGTATCCGATGTACTGATCGTTTTCAACTAAACAAATTGAGAACCGAAATTCATTACTTTGTTCAAGCTTCTTCTCGAGCCATGCCTTTTCGTCTTCATAGGTGATTTCTTTGTCCGTTTTGAATGCTGTGTATTTCCATAATCTGGGAATGTTTCTCCATTTGTAAGATACTTTTGCATCTTCAATTACTGTTGGACGAATGTACACTGTTGACATAAGATTAGGTTTATAGGGTTAACAAGCTTGGAATTTCACTGAGTTTGAACTCTTTCAATAGAAGTAGAAATCCCTTTTTCTTGCGAGTGAAAATATCACGTTTAATCTCGTTTTTAATGCGCTTGTCGAAAAACTCTGATTTTAGCATCGTTCTTCTTGTTTCAATTGCTTGCTGCAATTGTTTGTATTTAGACAAACTATTGAAAACCCCACCTGAATGCTTTCTATAGGAAGCTCCCATGAACCCTAAATCCGCGCCGGGCCCAAATTTCGCTAACATAGCAAATAGAAATGCATCAGCGCTCTTTACACTATATATTTCCTCGGGAATTCTAGTAAAGTTATGTTTGAATACTACCGAAAGCGTAGGAATAAACGTATGAATCACCTCCTCCGGACTATATACTTTTACTCTATCAAAAGTGTCTTGAGCTTCCAGCTTTTCATTTTTTTCATTCACTGCATCAATTCTGTGGAAGCAAAAAGAAAACTCTGGATGAGCTTCTAAAAAATCAACCTGCTTTTGAAGCTTGTCAGCATTTGTCCAAAAATCGTCCCCCTCACAAACGGCAACATACTTCCCTCTTATCTTATTAAAACAATGCTCGTAACCATTTCGTGCGCCACCTACATTCTTGTTATGAAAGATGGGTACAAATAAATCAGGATACTTGTCAACATACTCTTCAATAATAGACCTTGTTCCATCTTTAGAACAATCTTCTCCAATAATAATCTCAATTGGAAAATTGACCTTTTGTTGTAGTATTCCATCAAGACAGTTCCTGATAAATGGTTCGTGATTGTATGTAATAACACATACAGAAACTAAAGGAGCGTTCATAGGTTAAGTGTTGATTATTTCCAAAACAACAGAACAAATATGTTCGATGTCAGCGGCATTGTATCTGTGGTCAATTGGAATGGGTATAAGATATGTTGAAATTTCCTTCTCAAAACTAAATTGATCAGTTTGTGGGCGTTCAAAAAGGTCTCCCCAGAGCGTTGATATAAATATGTTCCGCTGGAAAAAGCGCTTTTTATCTACCAATACGCTCGGGAAAAAAGGATAATACAGGCCGGCATTTATCGCAGACGTATCAAATCGATTCGAATTTCCTAAGATAGAATGCGCTACTTGAAAGTTGCTGAGTCTTTTTGCTGCCAAAGCATCTTGGTCAATGTGTTGCAAGTGATAACGACTGAAAGAACTCATATCTTCAATCCGATGATCCAACAACATTTCATTGGCGTTGTAGTCCTGATATCCGGCTGGTGCGTTGTATAATATACGTTTGTATAAATGCTCTACCTTGTACTCTGAATTTATTTTTGTTGGTTGGCTTAGTTTATATGAATGAGGCATATAAAGATAACTTCCGTCGGGCACACCAAAGAACTTCCTACATGAATTGAAATGCCAATATTCAGTTTGTTTCTTGAAAAAATAGGCTTGGGTATTATCAATAATTAATTGATCTTTAAATTCATTCCCTAGCTTTGAAATATACTCTTCCTTCATTCCAAAGAAGTTCACATAAATCAGGTACTCGCCTGCTGCTAATTTGGGCAACTCCTTGAGTTCTAGATTCTGATCTATTTCGAGAAATTCATAGGGAATTGCCTTATCCCACACAGGATCTAATACTCGAATGCAGCAATAATAAGGCAAGTAGATCTTTTTTACCTCTACTGATTCTAAAATATAATTCAACGAAGCCCTACCACATTTGGTTCTAATTCCACTATGATATTCGGAACATTGATTTCCTACTGATTCCAGCTCTATGTATCCACCGTATTCCCTCATATCACTTCGTATTTAGAAATCAATTCTTTTGAACCTTTACTTCCATTGAACATTAAAACATCAATTATTGAAAGATTCGCTTCAAACGTATTTGAAAACTGCTTGTAAACTTGCGTTATAGGCTTAATATATTTTAACTCAATTCCGGCATTTTTGAAATACTCATTTTCGTAAATACTCATGCCACCTGGAGGGTTCAAATACTCTGTAGCACTTACTGCTTTCGAAATAGTTATAGCCCAATCTTCCACACGTTTTACAGATGAATAATCGATATTCAAAGACGAAGTAAATTCAATTTTAAAAGGGATATCAAGGTATTTACACACCGTTTCAAAGCAAATAGCGTTCAATTCCGCAATAGTTTCTTTCTTGGAATACACTACGAACTCAACAAGCTCACTAACTTCTTTGTAGTATGGTGCTTTCGTGTACGCCTTTAGTTTATTTAGAATTTCTTTTTGCCAAAGCAATTCATTCGCTATATAGATATTCTTGATTATTTCTTTACTACTGTGCTTTTGAATGGGCACAGTAATATAATCAACAGTATTCAACTGTGTAATGATCCGATTTCGGTTAATCCATCCCTTCTTGATGTACTGTACTTCATCACATAAAAGAAAACGATCTGCCGCAAGAATAAGGTTAAATTGCCCTATATATGGAAAAAAATAGGGCTGCATAATTGCAACTTTCATACTAGTAATTCAATGCTCGCAATATGATTCGAAGGATAAAATTGGTCTCTTCCTTACTTAGCACATGATACATCGGCAAACACAAAACGCGAGAAGCTATATCTTCACTTATCGGACATTTGTTACCTGAAAGTATTCTAATAGTATTGAGTGATGGATGAAAATACCTTCTAGGAACAATCAAGTTCATCATACAATAATTCTCTACTTTTTTTAGAATTTCTTCCGACTCGAAAATTGCAGGGAAATAGGAATAATTGTAGGTAGTATTCTTTTCTATTTTTTGAAACTTGATATTTTTGTCTTGAAGATGCTCTAAATAATACTCGTAGGTATCTTTCCTTCTGTTCAGAATATCTTCTATGTATTTTAGGTTTGCAAGGCCCATCGCAGCATGAAATTCAGAATTCTTTCCGTTGATTCCCACTGTAGCGAAATTCTCCGGCCCATCAAACCCGAAATTTCTAACATATGCCATTTCCTTTAACAACTCTGCATTGACAGTAAATACACCGCCACCTTCAATTGTATGAAATAATTTCGTTGCATGGAAGCTGGTTGTACTTATGTCTCCGAAATTAAAAAGCGATTGCCCTTTGTATTTCACACCGAAGCTGTGTGCCGCGTCATAAATTACTTTTAAGTTGTATTCTTTTGCAATTTCAGTAATTGCTTCTATATCACATGGATTACCAAAAACATGGGTAGCTAAAATACCAGTTGTCTTAGGCGTAATTGCGGCTCTAATTTTTTCTGGATCAATATTGAAAGTATCGGGATCAATGTCTACAAACACCGGTGTACAACGCTCCCACATCAAACTACTTGTTGTTGCAATAAACGAAAACGGAGTCGTGATCACTTCACCTTCCAAGCGTAGGGCTCGTATGGCCATCTGAAGTGCAATCGTACCATTATTAACAAACAAGAAATGGGGAGTTTGCAAATAATTCTTTACTCTGATTTCTAATTCGTTCACCAACGGGCCATTATTCGTTAGCCAATGCCTCGTCCAAATATCCTTTACGAATGCTTCGTATTCTTCAACTGGTGGCAAAAAAGGTTTCGTTACTGGAATCATGACAATTTTATTATAGGGTAATGCTGGAATATTTAATGAAAACCTTGGAGACTTACCATTTTCTTGAACCTAGGTGACTTATCTATCATTTCTTCGAAAGTACCTGAAGCTGATATTTTTCCTTTTTCAAGTAAAAATATGGTGTCGGCAGTCTTAATGGTAGACAGTCGATGTGCAATTAAAATCATAGTGAAACTTCCATACAATTTCTCAATATTCTCTTGAATTGATTTCTCAGTTTCAGAGTCAAGTGCTGATGTTGCCTCATCAAAAACAATGATGCTGGTATTTTTATAAAGTTCCCGGGCAATCGAGATTCGTTGTCTCTGGCCCCCTGAAATCAATATTCCATTATCGCCAAGTTTCGTTTCTTCGTGTTCAGGCTGGTTATTGATAAAGTCTTCTAACAAAGCAATCTTCACCACCTCTTTGAAACGTTCGATATTCTCAGGTGTTTTTTCCGCCCAGAATGTGATATTATTATAAATGGAGTCGCTAAAAATAACTGACTCTTGAGAAATATAGCCGATAGTACTTCTATAAGAATTGAGATCGTACTGATCCATAGCTGTTCCGTCGATATAAATAGTTCCCGACTCAGGCTTGATCAATCCAACAATCATATTCGCCATAGTCGTCTTTCCAGAGCCACTTTCTCCCACCAATGCAACTGTTTTTCTTCGTGGAATTTGAATGCTGATATTGTCTATTACGGTCTTGTCTCCGTACTTAAAAGTAACATTGCTAACAGTGATACCTTTCTCTAAGTTGGTAAATTGCGTTTGCCCATTTTCTTCTTTCAATGATGCCATTTCATCAAGTAATGTGGCAACGGCATTCATTCCGCCAATATTCTCAATATATCCTTGCCAATGATTTTGAATCATAACCAAGAAACTAAGAGCTCGGTAAAACAATAATAAACTCAATATAATCGCACCCAAACTAGCGCCCATGAACCTTATCTGAACAAAAATTACAATTGTAACAATCGTTACAATCATAGGCTCTTTTACAGCTGTGGTAATGGCATTCATATTACCAATCTTCCTGTTTAAAAACTCAGTCTCCGTAATAACTTTCTTCAACTTCTTTGCATACGGCGCGAATGTATTCGTTGACTTCAAGTATTTAAAGTAGTTTGTTGATTGGCCAAGAAAACTATTAAAGTCACTTCCTTTGCTCGACAATGCAATCGATGCCTTCTTAGTAACTTTATAAATTCTTCTGTATATCAAATTCGATAATCCCGCACCAACACCAACTAAAATTGCAAATTGATAATTTGCTAAGAATGCAAGCAACATATATGTAGCCAACATCACAAATGCTTGGGATGCATCAAAGTAAAATTTCATTGTCTGAAACAGTCTTTGTACATCTACTGTCAGCGTATTCTGAATTCTACCTGATTCAATCTTCAAAAACGAGTTATATGAAATGCCATTTAAATTATCAATAAGCTGAGTTCGAACCTTTTTGATAAAATACTGTCTGAGTGCAGCATAATAACTCAATTGAAAGAATCTCATTATTCCCTTTGCAATAAACAAGATCATTAAGCTCCCTAAAACAGTATTTAGTGTAAGCTCAAATCCCATAGATCTTATAAAATCTACAAGATAATGTAGTTCACCCATTGATGAAGTATCGGCAGCGCCTGAGTTGCCCGCGTCAGAAACGCTTTGCAACAAGGGAATGAACATTGCTAAGCCCAAGCCATCAAGAAAACTAATTAAAATCGTAAGCATGAAAAAGAAAATCATTCTTTTACCTACAATTCGATAGTAGAACTTGAAATAGCCAATAAAATTATTCTTGTATTGATACTGCACAGTCGAGTTTTGTTAAAACACAACAGAACTGGTGTTCAGTTCTGTTGTATCTATTTAAAATATTGATGCTATTCTTAAAAATCCTTTCTTCTTCTTAATCTTCGCCTTCTGCCCATACCCGTATCCATAGGCATTTCTGTATCCATCCCCGGCTTTAATACCATTGATTACCAACACTGGATTTGGTAGCTTTTTATCCTTATACAATTGATTGATCAACGTAAGTGAAGATTTATTGGAGTACTTATGACGTACGATGTAGAAGGTGCTATCTACATATTTCGACATCGTTAGCGAATCCGATACCGCTTCAATTGGTGGGGTGTCTAAAATAATGTAGTCAAAATTGGCTCTCAGATACTCAAACATTGTTGGCATCTTGTTGCTTAAAATTATTTCACCCGGATTTGGTGTTAAAGGAGTTCCTGCACTGATAAAATATAAGTTGGGATACCCTTCTACCGGATTTACAATCTCTTCAATGGAAACTTCACCAGACAAATAGTTATGTATTCCAACTTTATTTTCAAGATTAACTTTATCGCTCAACGTCGGGTTTCTCAAGTCAAACTCAAGTAGCACGATTTTCTTGCCGGAAATAGCAATGCTGTTTCCCAAATTCAAGCTCACAAAACTCTTTCCTTCACCACTAATACTGGAGGTAACCATTACCACTTTATTAGCAAGTTGCTTGCTTAAATAGAAGAAATTAGTTCTTAATGTTCTGAATTGCTCTGCAACAGCACTTACATTATCTTCAGTAATAACAATATTCTCTTTATTCTTTGGCAAATATGAAATCTCGCCCGCTACCGGCATTGCTGTAGACTTATAAATGTCTTCAAAACTGTCAATCTTCCTGTTTGAAATGAAAGCAATAACGATGATTAACAAAGGAAGCAAAATGGCTGCACCTAAAGCCCCGGCGTATATAAACAGCGGTCTTGGTTCGCGCATATTGCTAAATTTCCAATCTACAATTCTAGAACCTCCAAATCCCGAAGATGCGAATTCAATATTTTTATCTTCCTTTCTTTGAAGTAAGAATACGTAAAGTGTTTGCTTAACATTTAACAATCGGTTTACTTCAATGTAATTCTTTTCTTTCTCAGGTAATGTTACAAAGCGAGAGTTTGTAGAACGTTCTCTTTCGGCTAGATATGAATTGCTAGTACCTAACTCCTCTCTCAAGCTATTGATACGATTTTCAATGGAGCGCTTTAAGTCTTCAATTTTTGTATTTATCGGAGGCAAGCGAAGGTCTTGCGCTGCACCATATGCTAATACTGAAGCTCTTTCGGTGAGTTTCCCGTTGTAGGCAGAAACCAGCCCAAGTAGTTCACCATCTTGCACACCTGCTACTTGTATCTTTTCATCCGGACGATTACGAATGTAGTTCTCAATATTTGACAGAAGTGTCTCTTTATACTTATTGTCATTCTTTTGCTTGTCAATATCCGTTAAGCTGGTCAGTAATTGATCAGCTGAGGCTGACACGTTATTGATTTTATTACTTGCTTTGAAATCACGCACGGTATTTTCCTGAGTCTCTAATTCACGAGCAACGGCATTTAATCGATTGTCGAGAAATGCCATTTCACTTTTTAAGCTTTTCGTTTTGAAGTCTTGGTTTGCACCATCGTATTTATCGATGAGAACTTCAATAATCATTTTTGCTCTTGAAGTTATTTCGTCTTTCAACGTTAATTGCAACATTCCACTTCCACCTTTAGGAACAGGCCCTACAGTGAATCGACCGAGAATCTCAGCAGCTTTTTCCTTCTTCGATTTCAATTGGAAGGTGTATGCTTGGCCAATTGCAGCAGAATCGCTTAATTGGAACAAAACAGAGTCGCCATTAATAACGAAGGGCTTGTCGTATATCCCGGAAATTTTCTTATTGGAACTCACCAATTCAAATCCGGACTTATTCAAACGCAAATCGAAAACTTCACTTGATTGATGAACATTGGTTCTTTTGGTAGTAATTACAAAGGGAAGCGAGTCTACCTGCATGGGTTGATTCTTTACTTTACCTTTGGCTGATACCTCAATGTCTAATCGAAGTGAATCCACTACTTGCTCAAATAAAGCTGTAGATTGAAGTTTAAAGACTTCTCCATTCATGTCGGGCAAGTTGTTCGCTTGCTGCCCTGAAGAAGAGAAAGGCGATCCACCAATTAAACTCTGACCTTCATTGGGTGGTTGTATTTGCAAGTAGGAAACTACTTGGAAAAGTGGCACCGAGTATTTAAGGTATAAATAGGCGCCTCCTACCAATACCGGAATGGTAAACAAAAACCAGAAATAATTGCTTAGAATCCTTCTAAACAATCTTGAAATGTCAAATCCGGTACTCAATTCTTTTTCTTCCATAGCTTTAATATATACGGGTTATTATCTTGTTAACGCGAGTCCAAGTGAAACACCTGATACTACAATAGTGAAAATGGTTGTATAGATTGTGAGATCTTCTTTGAACACAGAAGCTTTTCTCAACTTCACATATATTACATCATTGGGTTTCAGTAAATAGATATCCGGATTGGTCAATACTTCTTTACTTCTCAAGTCAATAGTTCTAACAGTTCTCTTTCCATTGTATTCACGGAAGAGCTTTATGTCATAACGCATCGCGGTAGAAGGAAGGTCGCCTGCTGCAGCCAATGCGTGGAGAATGGTGTTTTTCGAGATGGGCAGGTTTACTGTTCCCGGAGATCTTACTTCTCCCATCATCGTCACTTTAAATGTCGTAAACTTTACTTCGATCAATAATTTCTTAACATTAATAAAAGGAGAAAGTGCGTTCGATATCTTTTTCTTAAGCTCGGCTGTTGTAGAGCCGGAAGCTGGAATACTTCCAATACCAGACATTTCAATTCTTCCATCAGGATTTACTTTATACACTGATACGCCACCAGTAGAAGGGTTGGCAGGCAACTTAAGAAAAGGGCCGATAACCCCTGTGTCGGGCGTACTCAGAAAAATTTCAATTTCATCACCGGCTTCAATAATTCGCTCCTCTTGTTGCAGAATAGGTAATGTATCTAGTGTAGTCTCCGGTAAATCTGTGAAATAATGAAGTTTTTTCACATTGGTACAAGAACTAAAAGCAACTGTTAAACCGAAAATTCCTAGAATTAAGACAAACAAGTTGTTTCTCCACAGTTTAATGTTCATATGATCAATTTGTATGGGTTATTTGGCAATAGGTGATTGAGCTTGTTGTTGATACCATTGAACCGTAACTTCAAGACCTTGACGCATCTTAACAGCAGGTTGATATCCAATTAAATTATTGGCTTTACTGATATCGGCTAGGCTATGCTTAACATCGCCTTTGCGTTCTTCACGGTATTGAGGAGGCTTCGAAACACCAAGGATCTCACTAATATAACCCCATAGTTGATTCAAGTTATTAGATTCACCAACCGCAATATTACACACCTCGTGTTTAGTGATTTCAGAATTTATTAACGATTTGATATTAGCCTGAACAGCATTTTCAACAAATGTAAAATCTCGGCTTGTTAAACCATCACCATTAATAAAGGGGGCCTCATTTTTCAATGCCGACTCTACAAATAACGGTATAACTGCCGCATAAGGGCCTCTAGGATTCTGCCTTGGGCCAAACACATTGAAATAGCGCAGCCCAATGGTATGGAAGTCGTAAGTCTTTGAATATACATTCGCATACAACTCATTTACATACTTTGTTACCGCATAAGGCGAAAGAGGATTCCCAATCCTGTCTTCAAATTTGGGCAAGCCGGGATGATCACCATAGGTGCTAGAACTGGCAGCATATACCATTCGCTTTACACCTGCATCTCGCGCCGCTGTAAGCATGTTCAAGAAACCACTTACGTTCACATCATTACTTGTAATTGGATCGGCAATTGAACGAGGAACAGAACCAAGGGCAGCCTGATGTGAAACATAATCCATTCCCTCAACCGCTTTCTGACAAGTAGCAAAGTCACGAATATCACCTTCCATCAATTCAAAATTCGGAAGTGACATGTAAGTTTTTATATTATCGAGCGAGCCGGTAGCGAAATTATCCAGCACTCTAACTTTACCTGCGCCATACCGAATCAAGTATTCAACGATGTTTGATCCAATGAATCCGGCACCACCGGAAACCAAAAAGCTAGAATTACTAATGTCTTTATTGTGAAACTGTGTAGTATACATATTGTGTACGGTTTATAAACGAGCGTCAACGATTTCTTTTTCCATGATCGATTTCACATCGAACACAACGCTGTGTGCCTTTCTATGATGTTTCACCATTGCTGAATTAAATTCTTTGTGCGCTACTGTTACAACAATTGCATCGTAAGCTGCACCGTCATCCAATTTTTGAATGGTGCGAATTCCATATTCATGCTCAACTTCGTCTGGGTTAGCCCAAGGGTCTACAATATCCAAACTGAGGTTGTATTCTTTTAGTGCAGTAATAATGTCGATCACCTTTGTATTACGAACATCCGGACAATTCTCTTTAAAAGTAAAGCCCATGATCAAAATCTTACTATTCGTTACCTGAATTCCCTTTTTAATCATCAATTTCACTACCTCGCTTGCAACATAGGCTCCCATACCATCATTTAAACGTCGACCTGCCAAAATGATCTCCGGGTGATAGCCTACTTCCATAGCTTTCTGGGCTAGGTAATATGGATCTACACCAATACAGTGACCACCAACTAAGCCTGGTTTAAATGGAAGGAAGTTCCATTTAGTACCTGCCGCAGCCAATACTTCGTTTGTATCAATATTCAATGCGTTGAATATTTTAGCCAATTCATTAATAAAAGCAATGTTGATATCGCGCTGGGCATTCTCAATTACTTTTGCTGCTTCCGCTACTTTAATAGTAGTTGCCAAATGTGTTCCGGCAACGATAATGCTTGAGTAAACATCGTTTACTTCTTTTCCAATTTCTGGAGTAGAACCGGATGTAACTTTCTTGATTTTAGTAACAGTATGTTCTTTGTCTCCTGGGTTAATGCGCTCAGGTGAATATCCTGCAAAGAAATCTTTGTTGAATTTGAGACCCGATACACGTTCCAATACAGGAACGCACTCATCTTCCGTTACTCCGGGGTAAACCGTACTTTCATATACCACAATATCACCCGCTTTCAAAACTTTACCTACAGTCTCGCTCGCTTTGTATAATGGAGTTAAATCAGGCTTGTTATGTTTGTCAACCGGTGTAGGAACTGTAACTATAAAGAAGTTAGCCGTTTTCAATTCATCTAATTGATCAGTTACAAAGAAACCATTGTTGTCGTCATTAGAAGCTTTGTTTACTTCTAACAATTGTCTGTCTTCAACTTCCAATGTAACATCCTTACCTTCTCTCAATTCGCCAATTCTACGTTTGTTGATATCAAACCCAATAGTTGGATACTTTTTAGCAAATTCAATTGCAAGAGGTAAGCCTACATAGCCAAGTCCAATGACTGCGATTTTATACTTTTTCATAATTAATCGAGTGGTTTCTTAAGGTTTCGTTTAAGGTGATAAAATTTATGCTGTTGCTAATTTTTCTAATTGTTGTTTTTCAATTTCAGCTACCAATGTGAATCCAAGTGTTGGTAACAATATCTTTACAGTGTTTTTCTTGATCTGGATAACTTTTCCGGTTTTGTCGTTAAACGGTCCGCTTTTGATTCTAACTGTATCCGCTATCTCAAAATCAATTTGTTGAACCGATATATCTTTGTATGCTTCAACAAACGTTTTAACCTGTATAATCTCCTCTTCGGTTAAAACTGCGGCTCTCCCTTCAAACTGAACCAATTTCAACACGCCATCGGTGTTAAAGAGCTCATTACGCTGCTTTTGATCAATTCGAACAAATACATAGGATTTGAATAATGGATCGTAGATGATTTTCTTTCGGTCGCTCCATTGACGAACCTTTTTCTGCATTGGGCAGTAATTCTCAATGCCCTTAATGTCTAATAGTTTCGACACCTTTTTTTCCCAACAAGGTCTGGTATAAACAACATTCCAGTTCATAGCTTTCTGTTTGATTTCCCTAACACCGCAGAGCTTCGCTACTCCCTGTCACATCAAGAGCCAGAGTTTCCCGATCAACGATATAAAGGGGGCCACTATTAAAACACGGATTTTCACCGTTTAGTATAGTAGGCACATAATTTACCTAGTAACAGCTACTTATTCTGTTAGCACTTAACCAAAAACTATTGTACTATGGGTTCTTAACAGGATTTGTGGAACAGGGTAATTGAAGTTTGTTAGCACATTTAACTATAGATAGTAACCAATAGGAACGTAAAGTTACTATCCATTTCCCGAAAGTGCAAGCCCCCCATTTTAAATTTTGGAGAATAGTTTACACCCTACAGTTTTTTCTGTTTCAACGCTTTAACAAGAACAATTCCGGTAATACAATTAAAAACACCTAGTAGTATTCCTATAGTAGTAACGGAATAATAGCGGCCCCTAGTATCTAGGAAACCTTTAATCTCTTGAAAACAAAGAATTTAAACTTAATATTTCGCTCGATTTAGTGCGATGTGAATAATAAATAGAATCTCTTATTTTGATCGTTCCGTGAAAACCAATACAGAACTATGTTTCACGGGAAAAAAATTCGTAAGTCATTAATTCTAATACAATAGTAATGATTTTATCCACATTTCCACATTCGAATTTGCTCCAAATTTATTGAAGAACAAAACGTACCTTCGCTCAATTCCTTTTTTGCAATGAACAGGCTTATAAAACAGGCACTTATTAATGATCCTCAATCACCATTTAATGGTAAAACGGTTGACATTCTGATCCAAAATGGGGTAATTCATGAAATTGGTGATTCCATATCCGCAGAAAACTGCGAAGTACTAGATTTTGCCCAAGCAACAGTAAGCCCCGGATGGGTTGACATCTTTACCCATTTAGCCGATCCAGGGCTCGAACACAAAGAAACCATCGCTACCGGCTTAAAAGCAGCCGCGGCAGGTGGGTACACCGGTGTAATGTGCATCCCAAACACAAATCCGGTTATTGACAACAAAACACAAATTGAATACTTACTGCATCAGTCTTCCAGTGCTGTTTCTACTATTTTTCCGATCGGGGCGGTCTCTAAAAAGGCAGCCGGCCAAGATTTAGCGGAAATGCATGACATGAAAAACAGTGGCGCAGTAGCTTTTAGTGATGGAACCCACCCTATTCAGTCGTCCGGAATCCTCGTAAAAGCGCTCCAATATGTAAAGGCTTTCGATGGAGTGATCATCCAAATTCCCGATGATACAAGCTTGGGAGGCCATGGACAAATGCACGAGGGATTGGTTTCCACACAATTGGGAATGCCCGGAAAGCCAATGTTAGCGGAAGAATTGATTGTGGCCCGTGACATTAAATTGGCCAGATACGCAGAGTCTAAGATCCATTTTACAGGAGTTACCTCTCCTAAATCTTTGGAATATATCCGCAGAGCGAAAGAAAGCGGTGCTCAAGTAACCTGTTCTGTAACGCCCCATCACCTCTTTTTTACGGATAAAGACTTGTGGGAATATGATAGCAACCTTAAAGTTTACCCCCCATTACGAACTGAAAAAGAAGTATCAGCTTTGAAAGCTGCTGTACTTGATGGTACGGTTGATAGCTTTGCAACCCATCACTTACCACATGAAATTGATAGCAAAATGGTGGAGTTCGAATATGCCGGGTTTGGAATTATTGGTTTACAAACTAGTTATTCCGTACTACAAACAGTACTGGAGGATTTACCGAACTCGAAATGGACTGAACTATTGAGCATTAATCCGAGGAAGATCTTTGGATTGCCGGCAGCATCCATAACCATAGGAGCAAACGCAGACTTAACAATATATAAATCAAACGATTACCAAATTTTTACTTCGGCAGCGATTCATTCGAAATCGAAAAATACACCGTTTTTGAATCGAAACTTGAAGGGTAAAGTATTGGGAATCATTAACGGTTCAAAACTTCACCTAAACTAACGAATCATGTCAGAAAACAAAGTTACCAGCTCCGTTTTAGCAGGCTTTTTTATCGGCCTTATTTTGATCGTTTTTGCCTTAATTACCTATTTCACTGGTTTATATACCGAAAGTTGGAATCAATGGGTAGGGGTCTTGTTACTCGGCGGTGGAATCATTTTTGCCGTAATTAATAACAGTAAAGAAAGAGATCATAAAGTAACTTTTGGAAACTTATTCGCGTTCGGTTTCAAAACTGTAGCAATAATCACTTTAATGATGATTGCCTACACGCTATTATTTAACGCATTGTTTCCGGATGTGAAAGAAAAAATCATTGATCTCGCAAGAGAAAATGCATTGAAAAACCCAGGCCAAGCCACCGATCAACAAATTGAACAAGGTATGGAGATGTTCAGCAAGAACTATACGTTGTTTTTGATCATCGGAATTCTTTTCTGGTATTTAGTGGGAGGGCTTGTGGCTTCTCTTCTTGGTGCGGCTATCGCTAAAAAAGATGGAGCAGAAGCACCTTTTGAAAACGCTTGATTTAGATAATTATGGATATATCGGTAATTGTTCCCGTTTTTAATGAAGAAGAATCACTGCCTGAATTGGCAGATTGGATCGATCGTGTCCTGAAAGCAGAGAATTTGTCTTACGAAGTGATCATGATCGATGATGGCAGTACTGACGAGTCGTGGGAGGTTATCGAAAAATTGTCTTCAAAATACCCCGAAGTTAAAGGAATCAAGTTCCAACGCAATTATGGGAAATCGGCAGCTTTGAATGAAGGTTTCAAAGCCTGTATTGGAGAAGTGGTGGTAACAATGGATGCTGACCTGCAAGATAGTCCGGATGAAATTCCTGGACTGAGGAGTATGCTTTTAGATAATAAACTCGATCTAGTTAGTGGTTGGAAGAAAAGAAGACACGACCCTCTTGAAAAACGCATTCCGTCTAAATTTTTTAACTGGGTAACTTCAAAGATCTCAAAAATTCCCTTGCACGATTTCAACTGCGGATTAAAAATCTACAGATCAAAGGTTGTAAAGAGCATTGAAGTTTATGGTGAGATGCACCGTTACATTCCATTGATTGCTAAATGGTCGGGATTCAGAAAAATTGGAGAGAAAGTAGTTGAACACAAGGCTCGGAGTATGGCTATGCGAAATTGGGATGGG
>DGDD01000015.1:19304-19879 GCA_002385265.1 Chitinophagaceae bacterium UBA3961 | reverse complement strand
GGTTTTGTTCCGGCCTATATTCGTCCACTGTTTTGTGAAGGGAAGGGCCCTTTCCGCTGGGCGGCTTTGAGTGGCGATCCTGCTGATATTGCGGTTACAGATGAACTGATCGGAAACATGTTTCCTGATAATAAGGGATTGCAACGTTGGCTGCGTTTGGCCAAAGAGCGCATCGCATTTCAGGGTTTGCCGGCACGTATTTGTTGGCTTGGACAGGGCGAACGGGAGAAAGCCGGATTGGCCTTTAATGAATTGGTACGCACAGGAAAAGTAAAAGCGCCCATTGTAATAGGAAGAGATCATTTGGATACCGGTTCAGTTGCGAGTCCAAATCGAGAAACCGAAGCCATGTTAGATGGTAGCGATGCGGTGGCCGATTGGCCCATCTTGAATGCACTTGTGAACACTGCAGGAGGTGCCAGTTGGGTGAGTTTACACCATGGTGGCGGAGTGGGCATGGGGTATAGTATCCATGCAGGAATGGTGATTGTAGCCGATGGTACTGATGCAGCAGCGGCTCGCTTAAGTAGAGTGTTAAGAAACGATCCGGGCATGGGTGTAATCCGTCATGCCGA
>DGDD01000015.1:18714-18879 GCA_002385265.1 Chitinophagaceae bacterium UBA3961 | reverse complement strand
GCTGGTACTGTTGATATTGATAATGTTATTTACCGTGAGTTTTGCACAACAAGTAGGGGTGCCATTGGGCGGCAATTCATGGAGTGAGAAAGGAACGGTAACAGAACGTGGATGGTTGGCTTGGAAAGACGCTTCTGTGAAATTCACAGTGTATGTGTACTTGGC
>DGDD01000015.1:0-18406 GCA_002385265.1 Chitinophagaceae bacterium UBA3961 | reverse complement strand
TTCACAGTGTATGTGTACTTGGCGCAAAAAGGAACCTTGAAAGTATCACTTCCAATTACAGCCGGCGCAAACGGTGAATATGTTGCTACCATTCATAACAGCTCACACAATGCTCGAAACAATGTCAACAGCCTCGACTTTGGTGAATGGAAGATCAACGATACAGGATATATCGCAATTACGATTCAGGGAAGCAAGACTGATAAACTATTTGGGCCTTTCGAGACATTGGAGATTTCAGGAACTGCGGTGAATGAAGCCACCAAATTCGTAAAAGACAATACCGATCATTTTTTTTACTGGGGGAGAAGAGGACCCTCTGTTCATTTGAATTATCAATGGCAGCAAGAGACCGATGAAAAAATCGAATACTTCTACAATGAAATGATGATTCCTAAGGGGGAAGATGTTATTGGATCGTACTTTATGGCTATTGGTTTTCAGCATGGGTATTTTGGAATTCAAGTGAACAGTAAAACAGAAAGAAGGGTCTTGTTTTCAGTTTGGAGTCCATTTCAAACGGATGACCCGAAAGCAATCCCCGACTCTTTAAAAATTAGATTGATCAAAAAAGGAGAGGGCGTTAAAACGGGAGAGTTTGGAAACGAAGGATCGGGTGGACAAAGCTACCGCGTGTTTTCATGGAAGGCCGGAACGAAGTACCGTTTTCTGGTAAAAGGGATTCCTCAATCCAATGGCTACACGAATTTTACGGCTTGGTTTTACGATCCCATTAAAGGCAATTGGAATTTGATGGCCAGTTTCGATCGTCCAACCAAACCCGCTTATCTAAGTAGGTTTCATTCGTTCTTGGAAAATTTTATTCCTGAAACCGGACATATTTCGAGAAAGGGGCTTTATGGAAATGCATGGGTGTATGAGCATGCAAAAGGTTGGATTCCGGTAACGGCGGCTCAGTTCACCTTCGACAATACGGCTCGGAAGCAGTACCGAATGGACTACGATGGTGGTGCGGAGGGTAATTGGTTTTATTTGAAGAATTGCGGATTCTTCAATCCTACGATTCATTATAAGAAGGTTATAACAGTCACGAGTACTGCAAAGCCGATATGGATTGATTTCACGAAACTCCCCTAAATATGGCGAAAACAGAATATTGGTTAAGAGGCCCGCTTCCTGAATATCCGGTATTGGTGCAACCGGTAGCACATGCACTTTTACAAGCGGTTGATGAAATTGAAGACCTGTTGATGGATTTCGATGCGTCAAAACTTTGGATCAAGCCCAATGGAATGGCATCTGTTGGGTTTCATCTCGAGCACATAACCGGAGTAATGGACCGCTTGTTCACCTATGCAGCGGGTGAGCAATTAACTGAGGTTCAATTACAGTATTTGAAGCAAGAGGGAGTGGAGAAGCCGGGCACTACCAAAGAAGATTTGCTGGGGGCTTTGAAGCGCCAACTCAATCTTTGTTTAAGTTCACTTAAAAACACAGCGCCCGAGAACTTAGCGGAAGTTCACTACGTTGGCAGAAAACTCATTCCATCTACTATGATCGGATTGTTTGTTCATACTGCAGAACATACCATGCGACATACGGGGCAGTTATTGGTGACGGTAAAATGCTTGCCGAATATGTAATATCAAAGCTAATAACAACATTGATTCAGTTTTATTAGTAATTTCCTCTCATGAACCGTCGACACTTTCTTGCCGCTTCCGCCACTTTGGCGGCGAGTCCTTTAATGGCTCGTATCCCCTTTCAATCGGAATACAAACCACGATTGGGATTTTCAACCTTGGGTTGCCCCGATTGGACTTTGGATCAATCCATCGAGTTTGCCGCTGCCAACGGCTATCAAGGGATCGAGCTCAGAGGCATTCAGCGAGAGCTGGATCTTACTAAAAGACCCGAGTTCTTCTCTAAAAAAGAAATCAATTTAGTGCGCGCGAAAATGAGAGCAAAGAAACTGCGATTCACCAACCTTGGTTCTTCCGCAACCCTGCATTTCCCCAAAGGAGATATTAGAGATAAAAACATTGATGAGGGCAAACGTTTTATTCTGTTGGCAGAACAATTGGGATGTCCGAACATTCGAGTATTCCCCAACAACTTTTTAAAGGAACAAACCAAAGAGCAAACCCTTCAGTTAATTGCCGATGGACTGAATGAATTGGGTGAATTTGGAATGGAACATGGTGTATTCGTATTGATTGAAACCCATGGTGATCTGGTGTATTTGAAAGACCTTGAGTGGTTGATGAAGCAGGCAAAACATCCGAATATTGGCTTGGTGTGGGATTGTTGCAATATGTGGACCATCACCAAAGAGCCCCCCATGCAAGTGTATCAAAGTTTAAAGAAGTATATTTTCCATACACATATTAAAGACGCTCTTTTGGTTAATGGCCAACCGAAATATGTGTATTTGGGTAAAGGGCAAGTGCCCATTTTTGAAACCATTGATCTTTTAGTGAAAGATCAATTCAACGGCTCCTTCAGTTTTGAGTGGGAGAAAATGTGGCATCCTGAATTGGATGGCCCCGAACTCGCATTTGCAGATTATCCAAAAGCATTCATGGCCCATTTAAATAAGTAATCATGCCCGGTGAAGCTCCAAACATTAACACGAAAGCCGCAGCGCAAAACCATTTTGATGCCATTGTGGTAGGTTCAGGAATCTCCGGTGGTTGGGCAGCAAAAGAACTCTGTGAAAAAGGATTGAAGGTTTTACTATTAGATAGAGGTGAGCCGGTGGTTCATCCCAATTACCCCAACGCAACTTGGGATCCTTGGCAGTACAAACACCGATTGCGACTTTCTCCTGAAGACCGCAAACAGTTTCCCATTCAAAGCCGCCATTGGAGTTTAAAGGAAGATAGCAAGCATTTCTACATAAACGATTTAGAAAATACCTATCAAGAATCAAAACGTTTTGATTGGATCAGAAGTGGTGTGTTTGGCGGGCGTTCGTTACTATGGTCGAGAGCCTGTTACCGTTGGAGCGATCTCGATTTTGAAGCCAATGCCAAAGACGGTCATGGAATTGATTGGCCGATTCGTTACAAAGACATTGCTCCTTGGTATAGCTATGTAGAAAAATTTGTTGGCATCAGCGGTACAGTAGATAACATTCCGCAGCTTCCGGATAGTATTTGTTTACCTCCCTTCGAGATGAACAAAGTGGAGCTGGATTTTAAGCAACGCATCGCCGGTACTTACACAGATCGACAAATCATTATTGGCAGAACTGCTAATGCTACGAGTCCTGTTCAAGGGAACCATCAATGTCAGGCGCGCGATCTTTGTCACCGTGGATGCCCCTTCGGTGGTTATTTTAGTACCAATGCGAGAACGATACCGGCAGCACAGGCAACCGGTAACCTTACAATTAAGACCCATTCTTTAGTGAATAGAGTGCTCTACGATGAACAAAAAGAAAGAGCGAGTGGAGTAGAAGTGCTTGATACAAAAACCAAGCAAACAATAGAATACACTGCCCAAGTTATTTTTCTAAATGCTGCTACTGCTGCCACAACATTCATTTTATTGAATTCTGTTTCGAACAGATTCCCGAATGGATTGGGCAATGGGAGCGATCAAGTTGGTAGAAACTTAATGGATCATCACAAGGGTATCAGCGCCAACGCTGAAGTGGAAGGATTTGAGGATTGGTATTACAATGGCCGACGTCCAACCGCACTCTATGTTCCGCGATTTAGAAATGTAAAACAACAAGATACCGATTTCTTGAGAGGCTATCATTTTGGTGCATCTGCATACCGAGGCAGAGGAATACCTTCTGATACCATTGGAACTGAGTTGAAAGAAGCCATGTCCGTACCCGGTAGTTGGGGAATAGGCGTGTATGGTTTTGGAGAATGCCTGCCTTATGAAGACAATAGAATTACACTATCTAAAACAGAAAAAGATACATTTGGTAGACCCCAATTGGTGTTCGATTGTGAGTTTAAGGACAATGAGAAGAAAATGAACAAAGACATGGCCGAGCAGGCTGGCGCCATGTTGGAAAAAGCAGGATATAAGAATGTGCGCATTTCAAACAATATGTCTTTCCCCGGAAATGCCAATCATGAAATGGGTACTGCGAGAATGGGTAAAGACCCGAAGAAATCAGTACTCAATGCGTTCAATCAAATGCATGAGGTGAAAAATGTGTTCATTACTGATGGAAGTTGTATGACATCGGGTTCCTGTGTAAACCCTTCACTCACATATATGGCACTCACCGCAAGGGCGGTTGATTATGCTGTAACTGAATTGAAGAAAGGCAGTATCTAATTATTAACGCGTTGTGCTATTGGATAATCAAGAAAAACTGATGGTATCTAAAGGAAGGATTCCTCACTCTTACATTTACTCCGTTGCCTACTTTTTATTTGTCTTAAACGATCTCATTTTGTAAGTATCATTCGTCCTTCTCTGCCGAAAACGATGTTCGAAGCCATTTCGAGCATGCTTCGCAAGGCCGCAGGTCTGAAGAAGGATGCGAGAAATCTGGGTCCTTTAACCCCAAGCCCGTCATTCCGAACGAGCGAGGGTGCGAAGCAGCCGCAGCGAGAGAGGAACCTCAAAACGCGTTGTTAGAGAAGCGACTTCTTTGAAAGCGTTTTTGTCACTTAATGCACTGATGTTTTTTAGTTATTTAGTTTTCAAGTTCTTAAGTTGCAACACTATTGAAACATGATACTCAAGTTCATGCTACTGTGTAAAAGCACAGAATGAAACCGGTAACTTGTATATTGCCCCAGCTCAAAAACTTATTGGTGAGCTTTGAGAAAGAATCGCATTAAAAGAAGTCCATTTTAAACAACGCGTTTTGAGGTTCCTCTCTTCTTCGTTTGCTTTGCAAACTCAGTCGTTCGGAATGACGCCGTATTTTTTATTAAACATTCGATATTTTTCGTGGCACCCACGTCGGCCCTTCGGCTAGACCTGCGGTCCGCTCAGGGACCTAGTGGGGTCCGCTCAAAATATCGGCGGGAGGAGTCGCTTCGATAGAAGAGTACACTTTTATCGAAGCGTTATCGCTCATTAAATAGTATGTCATGAAATGTTGGAGACCGTTTATTTCAATAGCACAACGCGTTAATTATTATAAGTATACGTAACCGTAACTGTTTTCGATTCAAAATCATTCACAGCCGTAGCTTTTGTAGGATAGCCATCTGCTCTTGTTTGGTAGGTAAATACGTATTTAGGCCCACTAAAGTAATACATGATTGATGAAGGCATGGTGTCGAAATTGTAGGCAAATTGTACATTCCACTGGAATCCCAGTTTTTGTATGAAATAGGTATAGGCCTCCGCAATAACAGGATGATTTAAGTTACTTAGCTTGAAAGGATTTTTAACTGCAGATAGGTTCAATCGATACAATTCTTGACCCACTGTATTGCTGTTAGTGAATTTTTTTAGAACAATTCCTTCATTGTCTTGCCCGAATTTTAAAACAAAGTCTTGAGTCCGATCTTGAAGAAATTCTCTTTTCTCTAAGCTTAGACCTTCTCCGCGATATGATACTATTTTATTATAGCCACTATATGGATATAAAATATTCGCTTTAATTGAATCTGTTGTCTTTGAAATACTTAATGTATACAGATCTCCTGGTGTAAGTCCGTCAGCCTTAATAGAAAATCCTGATCCGGATAGTTCATTTTGGGTATAACTGAAACTAGTTACGCTTTTGTTGCAATAGGGGTCAAATTGCCCACATGTAGACGGATCAACCGATGCAGGCGTGTATAGTATATTCGTTAGTTGGTTAGAACTGTTGTAACTGAAGTTGTAAACTTCACCCGTTGAAATCTCAATTGATAAAAGTTGTACCGGCGCACTTTTATCGCCTTTTTTACAAGATGTAATTAAAAGGAGACTAAGCCCCAAGGACAAAATTATTTTCAGCATGGCAAGTTTGTTGAACTATTGAATTTACAACAGTTTATGTAATATTGAGCAAGCTTATTGGCTCTGTTAGTCCAAGCTCTTCTTTTTGGAAGATGATATGCTCCTTTACATAGGGTTCGAGTTTCGTCACGAACTCCCTGGCAGTCAAGCGATGAGGCGTGGTAAGAACTAATTGAATACCTGAATCGTGGAAGTAGCGAATGAGTTCAATACTTTTCTCAAAAATGGCCGGTTCATAGTTGATATCACTCAATAGTACCAGATCCGTATCAATTTCATAGGATTGCTTTGTCCAATCCAGTACTTGAAATCTGAGGTTCTTTAGGTGGTTGATTTCCGCGCTTTTTTGGATATAGCCTTCGCAAGCTGCCTCCTTATCTGTAGCTATTACGATGTTTGCAGTACGGGCTGCAACAATACTGGGAAGACCCAATCCACAACCAAACTCAATGACTCTTTTTTGGTAACAACAATTCGTTTTCAATAAGTAGTCCGACAACACAATGGCCGAGTCCCAAAGCTTTGCCCAAAAGGGAAAGGGAGTAGAGCCTTCGCTTTCTTGTTTTACTTCGTATTCGTATTTCACTTTCGCTGCATTGGGCAGACAGATATCAATCTTCTCTCTGTTGCTAAATGGTATTGTTTGATATGTAAATGATGGTGTCATAAAAAACTAAGCCGGAACTAGATCCGGCTTAGCACAAGTATTGTTGGATAAATTAATGTTGACCGCATCCACAGGTCTCGGCGTCCGTTCTTTCGTGCCATGGGAATGCAAATGCATTCTTATTCACTTCCCAATAGAATTTTGTTCTGTTTTTGGGTTTTGAACCGAGTTCATTTAAAGTGCTTGATTCATAAATTCTACCATTAACGATGGTGTATTTTACTGATTCGGTGTTTTGAATGTTTTCCAAAGGATTCTTATCCAATACAATCAAATCTGCCAATTTACCCACTTCAATGCTACCAATATATTGATCGAAGCCCAATGATTTAGCCGGGTTAATAGTGGCCGTTTGCAGAGCTTGATAGTTGGTCATACCGCCCTGCTGCATCATCCAAATTTCCCAATGCACCCCCAGTCCTTGAAGTTGCCCGTGTGCACCCATGTTTACAGTTACTCCGGCATCTGCCAGTTTTTTTAGGGTTTGAGAAGTGAGGATATGTCCGTTGGTGTATTCTTCCTCAGGGATCATGGTACGATGTCTGCTTCTGGCATCAATAATTGAACGTGGTGTAAAGGTCAAGAGCCTCTCTTTTTCCCATACATTGCTGTGCTGATACCAATAGAATTCTCCGGTGATCGATGCATAGTTTACAATCAAGGTTGGAGTATATGCTGTTTTCGCTTCTTTCCATAGTTGTATTACGTCATTATACAAAGGTGCAACCGGTAAATTGTGTTCTACGGTTGTATGACCATCGAGTATGTGCGTGATATTATGGAAATAGGTAGAACCACCTTCAGGCACTACTTCCATTTGCAATTCACGAGCCGCCTGTATAATTTGTTGACGCTGTTCTCTTCTGGGTTGATTGTAGCTCTTCACAGAGAATGCTCCCAATGCTTGCTGTCTTCTCAGCGCACTTCTAGCATCATCAATTGAATTGATCACTGCTTTGAAGTTAGCATCGGCGCCATACAATACATATCCGGTGGAGAACACACGTGGCCCCACTTGCTTGCCTGCTTTCACCAACTCACTCTGCGCGAATACAAACTCGCTCACAGCCGAAGGATCGTGCATAGCAGTTACGCCATAGGCAAGGTTCGCATAATAGGCCCAATGCTTTTGAGGGGTGATGCCTGAACTGAAATGGTTTCCATGAGCATGCGCATCTATAAAACCGGGCAAAATCGTTTTGCCTTCACAGTTGATGATGGTAGCACCTGTTGGAATTTTTACTTTATCCGATGCTCCAATTTCTTTGATCATGTTTCCTTCTACCAAAACCGTTGCATTTTCCAATACCACACTGTCCTTCATAGTGATCACCCGAGCATTGGTTAAAGCAAATACACCGCTTGGTTTGTCGGTAGGTACTTCTAATCCAATGGCCAATCCCGTTTCCGGTATTTTAAATGCAGAATCCGGTTTGTTTGCAATAAACTCAAATCGTTCTTCGAGGTTAATGGTGAAGTATTGATTGCCGAGTGTGTAATGCAATTGCTTGCTGTCGCCACTCCAATGTAAATTGAAGCCTGCGTCTTTAGTGACAACTTTTACCGGGATATCTCCGGTGCCGGCGCCCAGATCCAATGTTTTGCCGGTTTGCGGGTAGGCTGCTATATACGCCTTGTGCAAGTCAATAAAACTGATCCATTTGCCATCGGGAGAAATGGTAAACTGATTGCCATAACCACTTTTTACCAGGGTTTTGGTATCGTCTCCCGATAATTTCACAGATGCCAATCCTGCATAGGTTTGGTAAATGATTCTGTCTCCTTCTTTATTGAATTGTGGTTTATCGCCACCCTCGGTTACAAAGCTTTCTTTGTCGCCATCTGCCGTTGCATAATAAATACCCGGCTCCATGGTATAAGCGGGCCCCAACTCATCAGACCCGTCTTCTTTTCTGTAAGTGATCCATTTGCCGTCTGCTGAAAAAGCAGGCTGACGAAAAACACCTTTTGATTTATTAATTTTTACAGGCTTGCTGTTCGGAGTTAAACTCATTTTCCAAATAGCTCCTGCAGTTTCATCGTTCCAAGTAATGAACAACAATGTTTTACCATCAGCACTAAAACTAGGTTCAAATTCAAAATCAGTTCCACCGGTTAGTCGCTCGGGTTTACCATTCGGCAACTGCTTTTTCCAGAGATAGCCTACACTTTGGAAGATCAGCAAACTACCATCCGGAGAAGTAATGGCCTGACGAATCATTTTTGGTTGGAAGCTGGCCGGATTTAAATTTTGCTGATATCTCACAACATCGGTTACACGTAAACTTGCATCCACTGTAAATGGTATTTCTGTAGCGGTGTTTACTTTGTTAACATCGATCTTGATGATTTTGCCTTTACTCCACAATACAATGGCAGCATCATCGGGTGTCCAGGCATAACCCGGATATACGCCAAAGATCGACCAAGCTTCTTGTTGGTCTTTGCTGAGTATGTTATACACCGGCCATTCTTCGCCTGTTTCCAAGTTTTTCAGATAGAGCACTGTTTCTGTTCTTACTCTTCTTACAAAGCTTAGAAACTTGCCATTGTGAGATAGCTGAGGTCGGGCAGCGCCACCATTTCCACCGGTGATGATTTCATTGGTGCCTTTTTCTCTATCAAAGCGTTTGATAACAAAAATTTGATTGTTAGGGTCTTTATTGTATTGGAAGAATCCTCCGGGGTACATGTCTTCACTATAGTAAACATATCTTCCATCAGGCGACACTGTTGGTTCATTTACATCTTGTTGATCGTTTTTACGTGCTGTTAATTGAATTCCCGAACCACCACTGATATGATACATCCACATTTCTCCCGCGCCTAATGATCTGCCGGAAGTGAAGTGCTTGCGTGCAATGATGTAATTACCATCAGGCGTCCAAGTACCGTTGTTCAATAACCGAAAATTCTCTTTGGTGATTTGCTTGGCATCAGATCCATCTTTTTTCATTACCCAAATATTGTCGCCGCCTCCTGCATCTGAGGTAAAAAGAATTTTCGAACCATCGGGGCTGAAACGCGGTTGCACTTCAAACGCATGTCCACCTCTGAGTAATTTGGCCTTTCCTCCTGTGATGGGAAGGGTGTAGATATCGCCCAATAGGTCGAAAACAATTTCTTTTCCATCTGGAGAAAGGTCAAGACTCATCCAGGTTCCTTCGGTAGTAGTAAACTTGACTGTTTTATAAGGACCTTCAGGATTGGAAACATCCCATTTGCCGTCTTTCTTAGCTTGGCTAAATCCGAATGAGGAAAGTAGGAGAGTGGCTCCTAGTATCAGTATCGAGCGTTTTGTCATACAAGTTGATTGATTCGGCAAGATATTTAAAAATCTTCCTTCGATATCCACAACTTATCAATGAAAAAGCCCTCTCGCAGAGCAAAAGGGCTTCAACAAAATGCCTCTAAAAAGAGAGAACGAAACAGCGGTTTAAGGTTTAGTGTTCTATCGGAATTAAGGGACTTAGCTGTTCTAATTCCTCTTCACTAAATAAACGTGATTCGATGAAAAATCGTACGCCCAAGGGGATTTCTAAGGAAAAACTACTACCTCGGCCCGGTGTTACATTCAAGATCAACTGGGTATGTTTCCAGTATTCGAACTGGTCGGCGCTCATGTAAAAGGGGCAGTCTTCTATTTCTGCTAAACAAACATCACTGCTTCCAACCTTGAATTCTCCAAGGGTAAAACACATGGGTTGACTTCCATCGCAGCAACCTCCACTTTGATGAAACATCAAGGGCCCGTGTAAAAGTTTTAACCGATCAATCAACTGGCGAGCTGATTCGGTTGTGGTAACTCTTGGTACTAGCATAGTAAAAAGGAGACTCCCGATATGCTCGGGAGTCTGTTTGATTTATTAAAAGAAACCAAGTTTGTTTTTGCTATAGGAGATCAGCATGTTTTTAGTTTGACGGTAGTGAGCCAACATCATTTTGTGTGTTTCTCTGCCAAAACCTGATTTCTTATAGCCACCAAACGGTGCGTGTGCAGGGTAAGCGTGATAGCAGTTCACCCAAACACGGCCTGCTTGAATAGCACGGGGTACTTGATACAATTCGTGCGCATCTCTACTCCAAACACCGGCACCTAAGCCATACAAAGTGTCATTGGCAATTGCGATGGCCTCTTCGGTAGTTTTGAAAGTAGTGACGGAAGTAACCGGCCCAAAAATTTCTTCTTGGAAAATGCGCATTTTATTGGTGCCTCTAAAGATGGTTGGCTTAATATAATAGCCATGTTCCAATCCACTATTCTGATGGAACGCTTCGCCACCACATAAAACTTGAGCACCTTCTTGTTTTCCAATTTCAATATAGCTGAGGATCTTCTTGTATTGATCTTCTGAAGCCTGTGCACCCATCATTACAGTTCCATCGAGGGGATTACCCAACTTAATGGCATTGGCTCTTTTTATTACGCGTTCCATGAACTTGTCGTAGATGTTTTCGTGAACCAGAATTCTCGAAGGACAAGTACATACTTCACCTTGGTTCAAAGCAAACATTACCGCACCTTCAACTGCTTTGTCGAAGAACTCATCGTCTTGTGCTGCTACGCTTTCAAAGAAGATATTTGGACTCTTACCGCCCAATTCCATTGTTACCGGAATCAAGTTTTCAGATGCATATTGCATGATCAATCGTCCGGTAGTAGTTTCTCCTGTAAACGCTACTTTTTGAATTCTAGGAGAAGTAGCCAATGGCTTACCTGCTTCCGGCCCAAATCCACTCACCACATTCAATACTCCTTTGGGAAGCAAATCGCCGATCAATTCCATCAATACCATGATACTGGTGGGAGTTTGTTCAGCCGGTTTTACAATAACCGTACAACCTGCTGCCAAGGCCGGAGCTATTTTCCATGCAGCCATTAGAAGCGGGAAGTTCCAAGGAATGATTTGACCTACGATGCCAATAGGCTCGTGTAAATTGATACTCACGGTTGTTTCATCGTGTTCGCTGATGCTGCCTTCTTCGCTGCGAATAACACCGGCGAAATAGCGAAAATGGTCTACCACTAAAGGAATATCGGCTGCTCTTGTTTCTCTAAGTGCCTTACCGTTATCGATGGTTTCTACAATGGCTAGGTATTCAAGATTGTCTTCAATTACCTGCGCTATTTTTAGAAGAATATTGCTACGAGTTGCGGCAGCCGTTTTGCTCCAAGTTTTAAAGGCTTCCGCAGCCGCGTCGATAGCTTTTTCAATATCTTGAGCATTTCCTCGCGCTGCTTTTGTAAACACTTTTCCATCGATAGGAGATAGATTGTCAAAGTATTCGCCGCTGCTGGGGGCTACCCATGAACCGTTGATGTAATGCTCGTATTTTTCTTTGAATTGGGGCCTTTTGGCCACGTTAGAGGCGGGCGCTGCCGCTGTAGCTGTGCTCATATGGAATCGTTTTAGAAATGAATTAATACAGCTAACTTCTTCCTAAAACTGATTTTAATCATTGAATTTTGTATTTTTTTATAGCACATTTGTACCGAAGTGTTGGGAGCACTTCTACTCAATTCGTAATTTACTGGTGTAAACGATTTGCTCATGCCGCCTCGCAATTATCTCAATAAGATTGATTTAACACACCCAAAGTATTTGCAAACTTTGGTAGAAAATCGCCGCGTTTTCAACCTAAAGAATTGTGAATTAAACGTGTTTGAAAGCTACCAAGAAACCTACCGAGTTCCTCTAACGTTCAACGATTTTGTGATCACCAGTATGGTGCGTGGTAAGAAAGTAATGCACTTGTTCGAGAAACCTGCTTTCGACTATCTTCCCGGTGAAACGGTGATTGTTCCTGCAAATGAAACCATGGTGATTGATTTTCCCGAAGCCCAAACGGAGAACCCAACCCAATGCATCGCTTTGGCTGTTGATGCTCGATACATCAACGATACGATACACTACCTAAATGATTATTACAACAGCGATCCCGATCAAAAAAGAAATTGGGAATTGCAATTCAATCAATACCATTTCGACAACGATACGGAAGTTACAGACCTTATTAATAAATTGATTCGTGTTTGTAGCAGCCCCGATATAACGAAGAATATTTATGCCGATCTTAATTTGAAAGAATTATTGATACGGTTGGTGCAAAGTCAACACCTTCTTCAAATCAATACCGAAGCGAATGCTGCATCAAATCATACGCGCATGCACTATGTATTGAATTACATTCATGAACATATTTCTGAAAAAATAGAAGTCGATACGCTTTGTAGAAGAGCCTATATGAGTAGAAATGATTTCTTCAAGTGGTTCAAGGAACAATTTGGAATTACTCCTTTAGAGTTCGTGAACAGGGAACGAATTAAATTAGCGAAGCAATTGATGACCGATAACAAGAACAGTATTACGGATGTGAGTGTTCAATGTGGATTCTCCGATACCAATTACTTCGTTCGATTGTTCAAAAAAATGGAAGGTATTACGCCAGGATCTTATAAAACTTGTATACAAAATCGCAATTAGAAAAGATCGTATTCCCAAACACTTTTATATACTCCTTCCTTTTCTACATATTCCATAAATTTTTTGTAGAAAGGATCGCTACCGATCGTAGCACTGTCTCCAATAACAATTAATTTTTGCTTGGCTCTGGTCATAGCAACATTCATGCGTCGGTAGTCGTTCAAGAACCCGATGATACCTTCTTCATTACTTCTTACCAATGATATAATGATGGTTTCCTGTTCTTGCCCCTGAAAACTATCAATGGTACTCACACGAATCGTTTTCGGAAGCACTTGAGATGCGGCCAATGTTTGACCTGAATAGGGGGTAATAAAGGTGACGGCTTGATTGCTTTCCATTTCATTTAAAAGTTTCTGGACCAATTGCAATTCTCCCTCATTCTGTAAACTACTTCCATTCTCTCCTGCATTTTCTTGAAAGCCTGAACCGGCAGTATCAATAAATACCAAGGAATTGCTGTCTTTTTCTAAATGCGGGGCCGATTGCAATTTGCCTTCGTAGAAATAGTCGCTGGAGAAACCCGCGATCGTTGGACGCATTCTGTACTGCACGTTCAATAAAAAGACAGGATCAATTACTTTCATGAAGCGTTCCAAGATGGAAGATTGAAATCCTTTTGCGGCGGCGTCTTGACTAATAACCGTTGGCGGCAATTGAAAAGGATCCCCGGCTAATACATATTTTTCCGCCATACCAAAGAGTGTCCAAGCAAGAGGCTCGAGACATTGTCCGGCTTCGTCAATTACCAATGTGTTGAACTGATGTTTGAAAAGCTCGGCGTCTACAATTCCGATTGGAGTGCCAATTACTGCCGAAGCTTGATCCATCATTTTCTCCTCATAATAATGTTGGATCTTTTTTATTTCGTCCCGAATTTGACGCACTTCTTTAAATAGGAGATTTCGCTGCTCTCGTTCCGCTTTTCCGAATTGACGTTTATAAGTAAGTGCCATTTTTCGAAAGGCAGCGGCTCTAATTTGTAAGTCTTTAATCTCTTTCTGAATTTTCGGATCATTCATGTAACCCTCAGGCGTATGCGGAAAGAGATCCTCACTCACTTTGGTGACATTTCCAACTCTGGCTATTTTGATTCCTGCCTGAAGCAGTCCGCGGGCAATATGGTTGGCAGCAGTGTTCGACGGTGCGCTGACCAATACTTTTTCTCCTCTTCGAATCAATTGTTTGATTCCTTCAATCAAGGTAGTGGTTTTCCCCGTTCCGGGAGGACCATGCACGATAGTGACTGGCAAATCACTGTTCATAGCAATGATCGCTTCTTGTTGACTTTGGTTGAAACGGTCACTCAGGCTTATTTCTCTTGTATTAGGCTGATACGACAACTGCCAGGATTCTCCGCTGTATATTTTCTCAAAAAGACTTGAAAGGAATTTGTTTTTCAGTACACCACGAAGACTGTTCTTCATGATGGTAGTGGTACGAGTATCGGGACTCAGTTTGATTCCAACGCCATTGTCTTCGATCCAATCCGGAAAATCGGGTGCATGCAAACGAACGATCCCCGTTTTTCCATTAAACTCTAACAAGACTCCCTTCACGGGTTCTTCACCCATAAGGAAGCACTCAATGGGGGCATTGTCGCGAAAAAAGTGTTGTTCGGCAGGAAAGCCCAAACTGAATTGAACTTCGGGGTAGTCGGCAAAGCCAAAGGTTTTACGTTGCACCTGAATGGGATGCAGCGCAAGTCCTTCTGCTTTCAATGTTTTTAAAGTATGGGTTTGGTCGAGTTTGTACTGCTCTTGCTGCGCTTTCTCTTCCAAATCGATCAATTGAATCAGCTCTTTTACCTTTTCCTCTATTGAATACATCCGGCAAAATTAATGAATGAAACCGACACCGCTGTGTTCACAAAATTGAACGCTTCTGATGGTGATTTCCTTTGAATCAACTAAATTCCAGTTTGAATTGGAAGCTTATGAAAGGACTTTTTGCCCTACTTTTTATTCTGGTTGGCATGACTGCTCAAGGGCAGCAAAAAGGCAATTGGGTGGTGTCGAATGTAAATGTGGTAGACATTGAAAACGACTCTTTGTTGACTGCGAAAGATGTGTTCATTAAAGGGGGTACCATTCTTTCCATAGTGCCTCACAAGAATACCAAATACAAATCATTTGCAATTGTTGATGGAACCGGAAAGTACTTGATACCCGGACTTTGGGATAACCATGTTCATTTTGGAGGCGGGGATAGTTTATTGGAAGAAAATAAGAACCTGCTGCCGCTTTATTTGGCCCACGGCATTACCGCCGTACGAGATGCTGCTGCAGACATTAGTCCGGCTGTACTGCAATGGAGAAAAGAACTGTCGGAAGGAAAATTACTCGGCCCTCGACTTTTCACTTCAGGCCCTAAGATCGAAGGCATCAATTCTATTTGGATCGGTGATATTGAAATTGGAGACGAAGCCGGGTTGGAAAAAGCAATTGATTCATTGAAGAAATTGGAAGTTGATTTTATTAAGATCACGGATAATACGCTAAAGCCGGATTTGTATTTAAAAGCCGTTCAACTTGCGCGCGCGAATAATTGGCCGGTAAGTGGACATATACCCTATGCCCTCACAATGAAACAGGTGGCCGATGCCGGACTTACCACCATCGAACACATGGGTTATTTGTTAAAGGCCGGAGCCGATGATGTGATCTCTAATTTGTATTCAAAAGGATTTTTGCAAGGCCGCGAAGTAATGCCCTTAGCACTTGCTGTTTTCGATACCGCAAAAGCATTGGCTACGTATCGTTATTTGGCTTCAAAGGGTACGGGTATCGTTCCAACCCTTTTAATTAGTTCCATTACTTCCAATTTCGATAATACCAATCACTGGAACGATTCTTATTTGAAGTACCTCGGAACCGGATTGAAGAACACTTATTGGTGGAGGATCAAAAGAGCCGCAGGTGATAATGCAGATGCCATTGAGATGCGTCACCGCGTATTTGAGGCAACTGCTTCTCTTATCCCACTGGTAGTACAATCTGGGATGACCATTATTGCGGGTACTGATGCCGGCTATTTGAATTCTTTTGTGTATCCGGGACTGGGCTTGCACTTGGAGTTGGAATTATTGGTGAAATACGGACTTACACCTGCACAGGCATTAAAGGCAAGCATTTTGAACGGACCAGCCTATTTCAAGTTGAGCAACAAGTATGGAAAAGTTGAAGCGGGGTTCGCGGCAGATTTACTACTACTCGATGAAAATCCATTGAAGAATATTTCAGCTACTCAGAAAATTCATGCAGTAATGAAATCGGGGAACTTGTTTTCTCGTCAACAGCTTGATCAAATTTTAAACGAAGTTCAAATAGCTGCCACCAATTCTAAATTCAAACCGATAACTCAATAAACGATGAAACAGCTACGATTGCTTTTATTTAGTCTATCAATTGCATTAGCTTCCCTTGCTCAGAAGCCTGTTAGTTTAAAATCAATTCCATTTCCACTTCAATGGGAAAACCAACCTCTTGCATACAGCATTAAAGGGGATAGTTTGGTTATCAAAAGTGGTGAAAAAACGGATATGTTTCGAGATCCCAATGTAACCTACAATACAGATAATGCTCCCAAGCTTTTGTTTGTACCCGATAGTGATTTTGTGCTCACAGCTAAAATTCACCATCCCTTCAAAACCAAATGGGACGGAGGGGCTTTGGTATTGAAAGCCGACAGTCTGAACTGGATTAAATGTTGTTTTGAAAAAGACTATCAAGGATTTCATCGGATTGTAACAGTAGTAACCAAAGATGTGTCGGATGATTGCAATTCCCAAGCAATTAAAGGCAATGCAGTTTTCTTCAAAATAGCCAAAGCGGGAAATGTGATCACCATTTATGTAAGTGAAACAGGTAAAAACTGGTATTTGATCCGGCATTTGCAAATCAACAATGCCTTGGAATGGAAACTTGGATTTCTCTCTCAAGCGCCCGTTGGAAGCTCGAATACCGTTACATTCACTCAGATAAAGTACCGGAAACATACCATCAAAGACCCCTATATAGGAGAATAATAGGCTGCCATCAATTTCTTTATTAAGTTTGACGCGCAAAGCGACTTATTATGTATTTGATCAATGTAGTTGGACTGAGTAGAATTGAGCAGGGTAATTATACAGTAAAAGACATCCATTTTCAGCAGAAAAGAGGAGAGAAGCTGGCTATTGTTGGGGAAACGGGATCCGGAAAAACAACGCTTTTGAAAATGATTGCTGGATTGCTGCAACCCAATTCAGGTGGTGTTTTCTTGGGTAATGAACGAGTTTTGGGGCCTAATGATAAACTGATTCCCGGTCATAAAAAGATCGCCTACTTATCACAGTATTTTGAACTTCGGAATAACTATTGGGTTCATGAACTAATGGATTATGCCAACGAATTAACGCAGGAAGAAGCAAACGAGTTATACGATATCTGTAGAATTACCCATTTGCTAAAACGAAGAACAGATCAACTCTCCGGCGGTGAACGCCAGCGCATTGCATTGGCCCGATTGCTCACAACTTCTCCCGAATTATTGTTACTTGATGAACCATTCTCGCACTTGGATGCACATCACAAACGGATCATGAAATCTGTTTTGCATGATTTGGCGACCCACAAAAATCTTTCTTGTATCATGGTTACCCATGAAGCTGTTGATGTGCTTTCTTGGGCTGATCAAGTGATGGTTTTGAAACAAGGATCCATCATTCAAAAGGGAAGCCCCGATCATTTGTACAACAATCCAACCGATTTATATGCGGCCGGCCTACTGGGTGATTTCAATCATTTTCCTACCACTATTGTTCCGCATTTAGAATACATCAACCATTACAAACCATTTGTTTGGATCCGTCCTGAGCATGTTCATTTAGGTGAATACGGTAACGGTGATATCAATGGCGTTGTGTCGGAAGTACAATACTGGGGCGCTTTCTATTTAATTGGTGTGAAAGTTCAGGATCATATTATTTGGGCGAGAACTACCTCCAATTATTGGAAAGAAGGCTGGGAGCTGAGCCTGAAATTCAATCCGAATTATCTTCAATATATACAGTGAGCAATTAAAAAGTAATAATTATTTAATTAATAATAGAGGCTTCGCCTCACTTTGACAATTACTCTCACAACATCGCTTCCATCTCGTATGCATGAAATACAATACCTTCAAAGCGCAATTCTTAATTATTAATTAACACATTGTGCTCTTGGCTAATCAAGAAAAACTGATGGTATCTATAAGTAAGTTTCCATTCTTCTTCATTTGCTCTGTTGCTTACTTTTTATATATTTAAAATGATTTCGTTTTTTAAGTACCATTCGTCCATCTCTGCCGAAAACGATGTCCGAAGCCATTTCGAGCA
>DGDD01000146.1 GCA_002385265.1 Chitinophagaceae bacterium UBA3961 | reverse complement strand
GGCTGTCGGTTGCTTTACTAGTGCAACTAAGTTCTCTCCTGCTTCAATGCGCAAGAATTTTGTTGCATAACCAACCGCACTGATACGCAGTTCTTTACCCAACCACGAATTACTAGAAGCAATTCCTTGTTCAGAAGTCTTCACCCCATCCCTACCAAACGAAACAGTAGCATGAGGAATAGGCTTGGCATCTGCACTATCAATCACTTTTACTGACTGTGCGGCCCCTTTTACAATGAATGCCATGAATAATATGAAAAGAAAATGCCTCAATTTTTAGATATGTCTAAATTAATATTTAGACAAATATACGTTTTTATTTGAGAAGACACTAATGGTGAGTGGGGAAAATGAGGTTTAGTGAAAGTTGTAAGTTTTTAAGTTTTGAGTTTTTGAGTTTTGTTGTAGCAGTCTTTAAGTGTTTGGCTTTGGGCCTTAGATTTCAGGCTTTGGGTTTGGTCTGACAATAAGAATCCCCTCGCAAGTGCGAGGGGAGCTTAGTAGTTTCAGAGGGATAATATGTTGAGTTGGGGTGTTGGGCGTTAGGCTTTAGGCTTTGGGCCGTAGTTCCTAATAAACCGGAAAAATTCGCCTATAAACCATTCATTATTAATTAATAATTCTTAATTATTAAATCACTTGATCTTATATCTGAACCCCGCATAAAACATTCTTCCATACACCGGACCCCAAACCAAGGACGCATCGAAGTTGGGACCAAAGGGGTCGGCTGCACTTAAGACGCTGTTCTTTTGAAAATAGTTGGATAGGTTTTCTCCACCTATATATAAATCGAACGTTTTTTTCTTTCCAATAGCATGTGTTAGCTGCGCATTGAAAATAACATAGGCCGGTGAGCGCTCCTGCGTAGCTTCGGGACTACTGCTATACGGGATCCGTTTCTGCCCTACTCTATTGGCGGTAGCATCGATCTTCCAACGCTTCCATTCGTACGCAATGTTGGCGAAGGCTCGGTCTCTGGCCACCAAAGGTTTCTCCAATAATCCACTGTTGTACGTCGTTTTTACATCCACCCAACGGTAAGCTAAGCGCATTTCCAATTTAGGTAATGGTTCAAAAGACAATTCAACTTGTGCGCTGTGAGAATAAGACTTACCTCTTAACTGATAAAACTGAAGAAGGGTCGGGTTTTCCATATCCACCACAACTTGATCCTTGAATTGGGTGTAATAGTAATCGGCACTGAAACTGGCATTGCGCTGAAACAATTGAAAACTTTGATCAAACGTAAAACCGGTATTCCATGCTTTCTCTTGCTGAAAGGGATATAACCCGTTCGTTAACCAAGTTCTGCTCGATGCCATCGCGCCCATATTTTCTGCAAATACATTGACAGTTCTTCTTCCTGCTCCTGTTGCTACTCTTAACACTGATCCCTTTACCGGTTCATATCGAACATGCAAACGGGGTGTGTAAAATGTTCCGTAAATAGAATGATGATCGGCGCGTATTCCAGCCACAACATTGAACTCATTTAAGTAAGAGTAGGTGTACTCAAAGAATGCACCGGCAATGTTTTCTGTTCTGTTGTAGGGAGTACTTCTGAAGAATTCTTCGAATTTGTCGGAAGAAGCAGAGAGCCCGGTTCTAAACTTATGGTTGGTATTTCCAATTATAGATTGGTAAATCAAATTGGAATAGAGTCCGTTTTGTTTGGCATCGTAACGTGTTTGACCGAAATAACTTCCTTGATTGTGATAGTTGTACGCTACTTGCAAGCCAATACTCTTGTATTTCTTCTCGGGAAAAACATATCCTAGTTTACTGAATCCTTCCCAACGAACGGTATTGATTCCAAAACCGTAATGATGTGTAGAGTATTGATCAGTTTTAGGATTGAAATCGGTCATCCCTCCTGTTTTATCATCCCACAAACCTTTCACACCAAATTGAGCCATCCATCCTTTTCCGTTATCGAATTTCCAGCGATTCTGAAACGTAGAAGTATAACCGGTAGGAATATCTCGAAATCCATCTTTATTTGCATCAGCCATGGTATTGTTCATGAAATTATGATGCAAGAGTAAAGCAGTAGACCATTTACCGGAAATTTTATGAGCCAAGTCGAGATTGAAATCGGCTTTTCCCATATCATTTACGTAAGCGTTTGCAAAGAGTCGCTCTGCCTTTTCAGGTTTCTTCAACTCTACATTAATTTGTCCGGTAATGCTTTCAAAGCCGTTGACAACAGATCCAACACCTTTGCTTATTTGAATCGATTCAACCCAAGGCCCGGGAATAAACCCGAGTCCGGATGCTGTGGCCAATCCACGTGGACCGGGCATGCTTTCAACTGTAAGTTGTGAGTATACTCCACTAAGACCCAGCATTTGAATTTGCTTGGTTCCTGTGATGGCATCGTTGTAGTTAGCTTCTACTGAAGGATTGGTTTCAAAGCTCTCACTTAAGTTGCAACAAGCGGCTTTGAACAGTTCTCGTTCCGATATCACTTGTGTTCGCATGATACTGGCACTGGAACTGTACAAGGAACGTTGACGGGCCGTTACTTCAACTTGCTTCAACATTGTTCCCGACACCACTACCATTTTCAGATCTTTCGAATCTGTAATAACCAAGGTGTCAGATTTTAATCCTGTATAACTGATCACCAATTCTTTTCCAACTCCAAGCATGGGTATTTTAAAAACCCCGTTAGAGTCGGTCAAAACCGTTTCTTTACTTTCGATCCATTGTACCGTTGCTCCTAAGAGCGGAACAAATGCACCTTTACCGGTTTCTTTTAGTACCACCCCCTTAACAATACTTGGTTGATCAACTGAATGATCATCATGGCCCGATTCTGCTTCACCGTCGTGCGTAGCTTTGTCCATATCGCGGTACTTACAGCATTCAGGCAAACTATTGTACATGGTGGTGGTTGCTGTTCTAAGCTTGGTATCGTGACCAACATTGGCAATCCATTGATGTAAATGAATCAGTTTGATTTTAGAAGGATCGTAACTGATTGTGATTTCTTTTGTGTTTTCATCCCATGTTGCAACAGACACGCCTTTTTTCTTTACTGCATTTTCGATTCGGTCTTTACACATATCGCAAAGGCCATTCACCCAAAAATGAACAGTGGAGTCTTTTGCTTGCTGCGCATGCAAATGGAAGAAGAGTATCAGCATAAAGCCGATACTCCCTATTCTTTTTTTCATCCTATAATGTTTAGGAGGTTGGAATTAAGATTTGCAGCAAGATTTGTCTTTGCATGCGGCCATGTCTTTGCACTTACCGTCAACTTTTTCACATTTGTCGGTGCATTTACCATCGGCACAACAAGAAGCAGTTTTTGCATGATCACCGCATTCTTTGCAATTCTCTTTTGTGCATTTACTGGCGTCATGAGCTTCGTGATTATCGTGCTTGGCATCCACTTTAGAAGCATTGCCGGAACGATCGTAATGGCAGCAAGAAGGCAGCTTTTCGTAAGCGGCATCGTTTGCTTTAAAATCGCGGGTATCGTATCCTGCTGCTGCAACAGCTTTTTGGATTTTTTCCGCATTAGTGCTTGCGCTATAAGTTACATTAAGCTTCTTAGTGTTTTTATCCCAAGTGGCGGTTGTTGCACCGGCAGACTTTGCTGCTTTCTCAATGGTGTTTTTGCACATGCCACAATTTCCTGACACAGGAATGGTTTCAGACTTTTGTGCGAAAGAGTTGCTTACGAAGAAGAATGATAATGTGATTACAAAACTTAAGATTTTCATATAAAATGTTTTTAGAATAATAAATAATAGTGAGGCTGTTTCGATTGAACAGTCTCTACTAAATTCTAAAAACATTAATGGAAGGATACAGTTTATTTAGCTCCAAATTAGGTGGTGCATGGGATTGATACGTAATAAACTGATCTGCTTGAGGAATGTATTGTTGTGTAAGAGCCACGTATTTTGGCGCTTCAATAGCAAATGCGTTGAACTCGAATTGAAGTTTTACTAACTGATGTGCATCGTCAACTTTCAAGAATTGGTGTTCTGTTTCGCAACAACCCTTTTTGTCTTTCATCCCACACTTACCACAAACTTTGTTTTCGTAAGCGCCGTAGTCGATGGATGCTAATCGGCCCATGCAATAATGCCAATTCACTACCAAACCACTGGTGATGGTGAGGTACAAAACGGCCAATATGGAAAGCAGGGCTTTTTTCATTTCGGAACAAAATTAGTACAAATTGGCAGAGTTCAAATGGGTGGGGGTTGATTTTAACAAAAAGGAAAAAGAGGAGAAGAGGAACGAGGAGACGGGGAGCGAGGAGCGAGGAAATACAAAGATGGAGGAGGGAGGAAGGAGGAGGCGAGGAAGAAATTTAAAGTATTGAGAACTGATGGTTTAGATTAAGTTTAGCGCAATTCCCTTGGTTAACTTGGTTGGATTATTAGTTCACGAAGCTCCAGAAAACACCTATTTTAATGAGCATTCCGGGGCTTGGGTAACTGCCCAAAAGGATATTGTTTTTGGTGAAAGTGCCCGTGGCGGGGTTCAGCGCATTCAAGTTCTCGAAACGAATATAGGAGGTGAAGCTCCGAATGCGGAAATGAACAAAGCCTGTTACTTCCGGCAAACGCATTTTGATGGTCTCTGTGTTTTGATAGAAAAACTGCCCCAAAACCGGTGAGTAGTTGTTGGCTTTGTAAGCTGTAAAATAACGGAACTCAAGTCCCGCGCTCAAGTTTAAGTTCTTATATCCTAAGTTTCCATCGTATGCAAATTGGTTGCGGGTGCTAATCAAGGGTAAATTCACTTCCGCATTGCCGGCTTTCTGTTGTAAAAGGATCCAAGTTCTCCAATGCCATCCTTTCTTACCCAGTTTGAAGTCTTTCTCCACTCCTGCTTGTAACACGGTAAACAAACCGGTCTCTTGTGCAGCTTCAAAATAGTTCTTGAAATAAGTATAATTATTCAGCAATTGGTATTGTGCAAATAATTTCAATCGTTTCTTTGGACGATCAATTGCAGCATAAAACTTCGTGTGGTTCTCTTTATTGAAGGTTTGAACAGTTGATGCCAGATAGAAACTGCTCATGCCTTCGAATGTATAGGAGGGTGTTCTATTCACATTTTCGAATGCAAGTGTTACATAACCAAACTTATCAGAAACCAATCTTTGCAAATTCACTTGAGCATTGTAATCGCCTGAGTTGAAGCCACTGAGGTAAAACGCGCCTTTTGCGAAAATGTCCCATTTTTTATTACGCGTTTTATTACGGTACTCGCCGTGCAGCCAAATATTGGTGAACGATTTGGTTACTAAGCCTGTATCGAAATTCCCTTGTAAGGTTTGAAAGCTAGCCCCAACTTTAAAAAACTGCAATGAGTTTTTTGCATCCGGAAATTGATAGATAGAAACATCATTCAATAACTCTTTCCACATATCTCTCCGAAAAACTTTTGTAGTGCCCGATGCCACATCAATATTGAACGTATTTTTATAGTAAGCGCTGTCGGCAGCTATGTCTGTAAATCTGTAATTATATGTATTGTATGAAATGGTATGCTCCCAACGCAAACGGGGGTAAAACAATCGAATGGTGGTAGAGTCGTTAACCTCAATTGAATCTTTTTGACCTAAATCGTATTGTTGCCTGAACAAATAGGTAGCATTGGTATAATAGGACCCGGTTGGAATATTTGTTGTAAAAAAATTACGAGCACCGGAACTTGTTGCTCCAATTTTAGTAGGAATCACAAAACGATTGTCGAGATAAGAACTACTGTCTAAATAGTTTTCATCTGTTTTAATACCACCGTTCTCCCCTACCATCAACTTATTCCCTAAGAGTACTAAAAAGTTTTGATAGCGTTTATTGGGCGATTGATACCAAGAAGTGAACCGATAGTTGTTATGATTTGAATTCTGATTTTGAAAGGTTCCCGGTGAATTGATCAGTCGATATTGAAAAGCAGCATTCCAATTGGGCTTGATATTCTGAGTATGCAGAATACCAATCATTTGTTCAGATACACTTCCCAGTAAGTAATTTAATTCAGTGTACGGACGGGTGGTATTGTAAAAGCGAGTTTGCTCGAGGGTGAAGTTATAAACATCGAAAGAATGAAAACCATGATCCCATCCAGCTTTGTACAAGGGGCTAAAAAACCGTTCTTCGGTTGCAGTACCGGAGTTGCCCAAATTGACCTGTGTCCATTTTTGAGGAACTCTTCGTGTAAAATCGATGATACTGGAATCAAAAACCGTCATTTTGCTGGAATCGAAATATCGGAATTTGATGGTTATCGAATCTTCCATTCCTGTGCGGTGTTGCAAACTATCTGCCTTACCGGAGGTAGCCCCTCTTCCAAAATTCCCTACTCTGCCTGCGGCTCCTTGCAATCCTCTTATTTGAGCAAAAGAATGCAGCGGCAAAGAAGCCACTGCAAAAAAGAATATTCCAATAAGTACGTGAATGTTCTTCAATAGAATCTTTTTGCAAAAATCAAAAATACGCATTCAGCCGCTGGCTTGGGTTTATAAGTTCGTTAAATCAATTATAAGGATGCAACGATCCCCTTAAAAATAGTGGCCAATTTAGGTTCAGCGGCCTTCGCTGCAATCAAAACTTCTTCGTGTGTAATTTTTTCATGATCGCCCAATCCCATGTCCGTAATTACACTCATCGCAAAAACTGGCAATCCCATGTGTGCAGCTACAATCGTTTCTTGTACCGTGCTCATGCCCACTGCATCGGCGCCTAACTTGTGGATCATTCGGTATTCAGCTTTTGTTTCAAAAGTTGGGCCTGTTACAACAAAATAGATCCCTTCTTTCACACTAATATTGTTTGAAACAGCTACGGTTTTTGCAATGTTTATTAATTTGTGGCTATAGGGCTCGGTCATATCGGGAAAACGAGGCCCCATGCTTTCTTCATTTTTACCAATTAAAGGGTTTGCGGTACCAAAACTAATATGATCGTTAATGATCATGATATCACCTACTCTAAAATCAGGATTTACACCACCTGCCGCATTCGATAGTAGGAGTGTTTGAATTCCCAAAAACTTCATTACTCGAATGGGATACGTAACTGCCTGACTTGTGTACCCTTCGTAAAAGTGAAAGCGTCCGGCCATGGCTACTACTTTCTTGCCTTCTAAGGTTCCAAAAATCAACTTGCCTTTATGCCCTTCTACTGTTGAAACAGGGAAATGTGGAATGTCCTTGTAATCAATCTCAGCTTCAATATCTATTTCATTTGCAAAATTACCTAGTCCACTTCCCAACACTATTCCGGCAACGGGCGTATGAGGGTAAATACCTTTAATAAAGGCGGTTGTTTCCTGAAGTTGAGCTGTTAAGGTTGACATATACAAAACTTATAATGAAAAAGATACGTATTGTTAAATAAGTGGGCAAAGATAAGGAAACCTAACCGCTGTTAGGTGCCAAATGGTTATTTTTGAAATGTCGAATTACGGAGTGTAACTAATGAAAACAGCGCCTTTCCTGTTCATACTGCTATTGATAGCCGGAGTTTCTGCGAATGCACAATTGTGTTCAGGAAGTTTGGGTGATCCGGTTGTACATATCACTTTTGGAGCCGGTTCCGGTGCGGGCCCTGCCTTACCTCCCGGTGTTACTACCTATGCATATACTCCTTCCTCTTGTCCAAATGATGGACAATACAGTCTTCAGAACTTATCGTTTGCTTGTTTTGGACAATCGTGGCATACCCTTGCCGGTGATCACACACCCAATGATGCAAACGGATATTATATGTTAGTGAATGCCTCTGCTACACCGGGCGATTTTTATGTAGATACCATTCGCGGGCTTTGCCCAAATACCAACTATGAATTTGCAGCTTGGGTAAAAAATGTACTAAAACCGGAAGCATGCGGAAGCAATGGCATTCGTCCGAATCTCACCTTTAGTGTGGAGACCGTTACAGGAACGGTACTCACCACGGTTAACTCGGGAGATCTTCCAGCAGAAAACCCGGCATTTTGGCGACAATACGGCGCATTTTTCGTTTCCCCGCCCGGCACACCTGAAGTTGTAATTCGGTTACGCAACAATGCGCCCGGTGGTTGTGGAAATGATTTAGCCCTAGATGATATCACATTTAGACCCTGCGGAGCAAAAATCACTGCAACGGTTGCAGCTGCAGACACGAGCTTTATAGTGGCCTGTAAAAGTGCCAATAAGTCCTATGTCTTGAAAGCCGATGTTACTCCGGGAGTGTATGCAAATCCAAATTATCAATGGCAAATTAGTATGAATGGTGGCACTTCTTGGACCGATATTCCCGGTGCCAATTCGAATCAATATTTGCGCCCCCCGAGCGATATTGGCCAATATACTTATAGAATGTTGGTGGCCGACGGCCCCAATTTGAACAATATATCGTGCCGATTGGCATCGAACGATATCACCGTTGTAGTATCACAGCCCGATGCTCAAGTTACCAATTATGTATTCGGATGTTATGGTTCTACAATAGGTTTGTATGCGGCTGGAGGAAGTTTTTATAGTTGGACCGGTCCTTCAGGATTTACATCCAACGTACAAGGACCGGAATTAAAAAACGTACAGTTTACCAATACGGGTTGGTATAAAGTAAAAGTTACTGACTATAATGGGTGTACTGATGAGGATTCTACGAACCTTATCATTTACCCTGCCGCTCATGTTACAGTGGGTCCCACTCAGTCAGTTTGCGAAGGCGGATCCGTTCAATTGCGGGCTTCGGGGGGAACGAGGTATAGTTGGTCGCCGGCGGCCACCCTAAGCAATGACACCATTCCCAATCCCATTGCAAAACCCAACGATACTACCGTTTATAAACTCATTATATTTAACGAATATGGTTGTTTTGATACAGCAAGTGTTCGCGTAAATATCTGGCGTAAACCCATTGCAGATGCAGGACCTGACCGCAAAACCCGTATAGGTTTTCCGGCTACCATTACCGGAAAAATTGCCGGTAATGATATTCGCTATTTCTGGACGCCCTTGCAAAACATCGATCAACCCGATCGTTTGGTTACAAAAGTGAATCCGCCTAAAAGTCAATTCTATTACCTACATGCGGTTTCTAATTTAGGGTGTGGTGAAGATATCGATACTGTTTTTGTGAAAGTTTACGACAAAGTACTGATCCCAAATATCTTCTCCCCCAATGGGGATGGCATCAACGATACCTGGGTCATAGAACCACTTGAATTCTTCCCTGAATCGGTAACCCAGGTTATGAACCGTTATGGACAAGTGGTGTACACCAGCTCAGGATATCCCAAACCTTGGGATGGCACGAGCAATGGAAAGCCACTTCCTGTGGGCGTTTACTACTACGTTATTGATTTACGGACAAACAATGAGCCTAAACTTACCGGATCGGTGACGATTATTAGGTAGGGAATTAGGCTTTAGGCATTAGGCATTAGGCTTTAGGCGTTAGGCTTGGGGCTTTAGGTGTTGGGCGTTAGGTTTTAAGTGATGGGGTTTAATGAAAATGGACTGCTCGCTCCACATGATTTTTGCATTGATGTCTGCCGATCAGAATTGCCAACAGAATTCCCCTTCAATTCATTAACAATCAAGCGAAAAGACCGCTGGACGGGTCTGCCTAACTTGTTTTGACAATTTACCCATTCTGTGTTAGCTTCGCAGCTGCAATTTTTGCGCAAAAAATTAAAATTCATTCGAACTATGGCCTACGATGTAGTTGTATTGGGCAGTGGCCCCGGCGGATATGTAGCAGCGATCCGTGCGTCTCAACTCGGTTTCAAAGTTGCTATTATTGAAAAAGAAAGCCTGGGTGGAATTTGCCTTAACTGGGGTTGTATTCCTACCAAAGCATTGTTGAAGAGTGCGCAGGTTTTTGAATATATTAAACACGCGAAAGAGTATGGTATTGAAGCGAGTGGACAGCCTCAGTTTGAGTCTGTAGTGAAGCGCAGTCGTGGTGTTGCCGATAAAATGAGCAAAGGTGTTCAGTTTTTGATGAAGAAAAATAAAATCGATGTGATCATGGGTTTTGGCAAGATCAAAACCAAGGGTCAAATTGAAGTTACCAAAGCCGACGGAACCAAAGAAGTGGTTGAAGGTAAACATATCATCATTGCAACAGGTGCACGTGCGCGTCAACTTCCTGCGATGCCTATCGACGGAAAGAAGATCATTGGTTACCGTGAAGCAATGGTAATGCCACAACAACCAAAGTCGATGATCGTGGTTGGAAGCGGTGCAATTGGAGTTGAGTTTGCATATTTCTACAACAGTATGGGTACAAAAGTTACCATTGTTGAATTCATGCCGCGCATTGTTCCGGTAGAAGATGAAGACATCTCTAAAGAATTGGAGAAGACCTATAAGAAATACGGTATCGACATCATGACCAATGCAGAAGTAACTGCTGTAGATACTTCGGGTGCAGGAGTAAAAGCCACTGTTAAAACAGCGAACGGTAATGTTACTCTTGAGGCTGATGTGTTGTTGAGCGCTGCGGGTGTTGTTGCCAACATCGAAGGAATTGGATTAGAAGAAAACGGTATCAAAACAGAAAAAGGTCGCTTAGTAGTAGACAAATACTATCAAACAAATATTCCGGGCATCTATGCCATTGGTGATTGCGCTCCGGGACAAGCTCTTGCGCACGTTGCTAGCAAAGAAGCCATCATTTGCGTAGAAGCAATTGGATACAACGAGAAAAAATACCACCATGCTCCTGAGGCATTGGATTATGGCAATGTTCCGGGTTGTACTTATTGTGTGCCTGAGATTGCTTCAGTAGGTTTCACTGAAAAGCAAGCAAAAGAAGCGGGATATGAAATTAAAGTAGGTAAATTCCCTTTAAGTGCTTCGGGTAAAGCTTCTGCTGCCGGACATACAGAAGGTTTCGTAAAAGTAATTTTCGATGCGAAATACGGTGAGTGGTTGGGTACTCACATGATTGGTTACAATGTAACTGAAATCATTGCTCAAACTGTAACCGCTCGCAAGTTAGAAACTACTTACCATGAAGTATTGAATAGCATTCATCCGCACCCAACAATCAGTGAAAGTGTGAAAGATGCTATTGAAGTTGCATACGGCGAAGCCATTCACTTGTAATCGTTCATCGTTGAACATAACAATAAGGGGGATAGTAACACTATCCCCCTTTATTATTCCACAAATAAAAAGCCGGATTTAATTCACCACAAACTTGTAAGAATTGGGCTGTTTGGCAAACTTGATCACATACATACCTGGTTTGGTAGCCACCAAATTTACAGCAGTGATCTGCGATCGAATAGTTACCTGCTGCACCAATTGCCCCATGGTGTTGTAAATAGAAGCAATAGTTCCAGAAGAAAAATCAATCCCACTTACCTCAATGGTTAGTTGCGATTTGGTTGGATTAGGATAAAGCTTTACAGAAGTACTTAAACTAACTGTTTGAATCGGTTCTACGGTCGTTGATCCAGACAATGCAGATGTTTGCAACATTTTGTTTCTCAAACCTCCTTCTGCAAACAAGGCTCTCATCTTTGTACGCTGACCAATGGTGAACATATTGGTACAAGCATCGTAGGTTAAGTCCATGTAATTATTGTACATAATGGCATTGGTTACACCATTACAAGTGTTGGTTACAGTTCCTGATGCACAACCTCTGGTAGCTGCTGATTGCTGAGGCGTATCGTCTACTTCGTCGGTACCACAATAATAATCTCCCCAAATATGTTTCAATCCCAACCAATGCCCTACTTCATGCACGGCTGTTCTTCCTTTGTTGGTTGGAGAAGCCGCTGAGCCCCCCACACCAAAAGCCGATATATTGAGTACAATCCCATCTTTCAATTTATCGCCACCCAACACACTTGAATATCCATTCACGCCGCCAACCAAATTTCCAACCCAAATATTCAAATAGTGCTCACTGTCCCAACCGTCTTCACCACCTTGGCTACTAAACTTAATCTTATCATCCATTCCGAAAGTAGCATTAGATGTTTTTTTGCGAGTGATGCCTGAAGTAGCATACCCTTTTGGAGTGGTAGATGCGAGTTCGAATTCAATATAAGTGTCTGCTGCTAAGGATTTAAACATGGCTTGAACCATTCCGGTATCGGCATGCTGATGTCTGAATGCCTGATTCAACGCTACAATCTGTGATTTGATCTGATCGTCGGAAATGTTCTGTGCGTCGGTATTGTACAATACGTGCACTACCACCGGAATCTTAATAATAGAAAGAGCTGCGTTCGAAACGCTGCCATTGGTGGTTGTTTGATCCAATGCTATGGATGTTGCGGTTCCCCGAGCGTAGGTAGCTTTACCCACCAAGGAGGGATCCGCTTTTATTGCTATTTGATAATACTCCGCAGTGGCACAGGAAGTTTGAGCCAATAGCCCGGTTGCCTTCAATACCGATACGAAGATTAATAAACAAACTTGTTTCATTGTAACTGCTTCTTTTTGTGGCGGTTACATAGGTGTGGTTTGTTTCTTCAACAGGAATGGATGAATCGGAATGATTCACGGGACAGCATAGGAACATGTGTTCCAAAGTGGATTGAATGGTGGTTAAACAGATTTTTGGACAATAAGAGGTAATGCTGTGAAATACAGTTCTAAAGGGGAAATACGAATGTGGGGACTTATAGATGAGCCGCCAATGTATAGGGTGAGATCAAAATAGGGCGGTGTTCAGACGATAAGCGAGCATAAAACAATAAAAAAAAGCTAGTAAATCAAAATATCTTCACTAAAATTTATCCATAATTTGCTTTTGAAGCCGTTGAAATAGATTTAACTTTGATTTTCAATCACTTACAAAATGATTAAACCGTTCATTTTCAGTAGCTTGGTACTCGCAACGCTAGCGGGTTGCAACGAAACACCCGGAACACCCGGAACACCCGCTTCACCTGAAACGCCGGCTATTGCTTCCAATTATGCGCCTGTTATCAGTTATAGTATTGTTGCCAGACATCCCCACGATACCGCCTATTTCACAGAAGGATTAGAATTTCATGAAAATCAATTATTTGAAAGCTCCGGCGGCAATATGGACAGCAGCCCCTACCCTTCAGCATTCGGAATCGTTGACCGGAAAACTGGAAAAGTGACTACCAAGGTTAGCATCGACAAATCAAAGTATTTTGGAGAAGGCATAACTTTCTTTAAAGGCAAACTCTATCAACTCACCTGGACCTCTAAAACCGGTTTCGTATACGACGCTAAGACCTTCAAACAATTAAAAACATTCGAAATTCCCAGTCAACAAGGTTGGGGACTCACACACGATTCTACGCACCTAATTATGAGTGATGGTTCAAATACGCTTTTGTTTTTGAACCCGGAAACACTTCAGGTTGCCTACACTGTATCAGTAACCGATAATTCAGAACCAATAGGAAACATCAATGAGTTGGAATATGTGGATGGCTATATTTATGCGAACAGATGGCAAACTCCTTTCATCTTAAAAATTGAAGCCAAAACAGGAAAAGTGGTTGGTAAACTTGACCTCACTGCTTTGATAAATGAGATTTATCCAAATGGTGAAGATGAATTTGAATTGAACGGAATAGCGCGTGACCCGCAAACGGGAAATTTCTTGGTTACCGGAAAAAAATGGCCAACCGCTTTCGAAATCAAGTTTTAATACTATTGAATTTCAATGCTTAAAAAGCAGCGTCAGTTTAATGATTTTGAATCAAATATATTTGTGAACTACAGGTGTTTTTCTTTTTGAAAGCATGGTAGTTCGATAGAAGTCCCACCCAGCCTCCTTTCAAGAGGCTGCTTTTTTTGAATTGATATTTTTCGCTCAACAAACTCACGTAAAAACTATCGAACCACATTGGCTTGATATCTTTTACTATCATTTGAAAACGCTTGGTCAACTCCTTCATTGATTCGGGAGAAAAATGATACAAGTGACGCGGCACATCATAGGCCGCCCAATATTCACCATAGTGGCCGGCATCAAAAGAAGTATAATTGGGAACCGCTACTAACAACCATCCACCGGGAGCAAGTAATTTTTTGATCTGAGCTAAATATGCATCCAAGTCGTGCACATGTTCCAATACATGCCACATCGTAATTATGTCAAAAGAACCTGCCGGCAACTGAAATAATTCTCCTGATTCCAGTAGTTGAATCTTATTAGTGGCAGCAGCAATGCTTCTGGCTGAAGCATCTGGTTCCAAACCGGTAACACGCCAACCTTTCATTTTCATATGGGCCGCAAATGCTCCGGTGCCGGAGCCAATATCGAGCAAAGTACCGGTCGACTTCTTAGATGTTGCTTCAATCAATTTCGCTTTCTGATTGAGCGTAATGCTTCTAACTCTATGATATAGCTTATTGACCAACCCTTTGTTGGTATTGGTGTGAGAAATGTAGCTATCAGATTGGTAGTAGGGTCCAATGGCGGCTGCATCAGGAACATCTTGAGTGAAACGCAGTTGACAGTTGGCGCACTCGTAAATTTCAAAAACCTCTCCGGAAACTGTATAATCTTTAGCTTTTAGGGCCAATGACAGATTGGTTGCTGCACAAGCAGGACAAGAAATATAATGAATGCGATTGCTCATAGAATGCAAAGAAACATAAATAAGGGGAAATAACAGGGCTTAGTATCGGATACCCGTTGGACTTGGGTTACCGGTTGGATTGAACAGATGCCATAGTAAGAAAACGAGTGCAATCAAGGCCAATATCCAAGCAATCCGTTGCCAATTGACTTCTTTACTATCACTATCAGATGGAGGCATGTTCATGATCTCCTCTGTGGTGTATTCTTTAGAGGTATTACCAACAAGTACGGTATGTGTTGCATTGCTTTGAATGATCCGTTCTGCAACAACCGGGCGTAAGAATGGCACTAAATTGAAAGCCGGTTTGAATTGAATATCTCCGGATTCATCTTTAGTGAACGATCCTAATCCTTCCACCGTATGCCCTATTTGAGGTTTGATATTAGCCCTCAGCTCATACGCCCATTCGTTGTACCATTTCATCACTTCAAAGTCGGCCAAATTAGAGTGAGCTGCCAGGAATGAAAAAAAGTCCTTATCCGGCGAATCGAAATATTTATCGACCCGTAGATGATAACTTGGTGGAAGTATTTGTTTGTTCACAAAATCGGTCTGCGCAGGTACTCGTTCTACTACAATGCTGCCAATACCCGGTATGGGCAATTGTTGTTTTTGACGCAGGTATTGTAATAGAAGTGCTATCATAATCTTCTGCGAAACAACACAAAATTACAGGAACCGAAAAAAGAAGTTATCCCAGTTTTTAGGTTACTTTTTCACAGGCTTTTGATTGAAGGAGTAGGTAATACCACCCAGGAAGTTGAATCCATAGGCTTCGTACTGATTCCATCGCTCGTATTTGTTGTTAAATACGTTATTGAACTGCACCCAAAGATTAAAGTTTTTAGTAATTCTAAATTCCGAACCCAAATTCAAATCAACCGCACCGTCGCCTTTGAATGAATCACCATTGGCGGCTCTATATCTTGCTCCGTTGAACATAAAAACATCCGTTTTCAACCATAGGTCCTTCATCAGTTGCCATCTTAAATTGGTATTGAATTCAATTGGCAACATCCCCCATGCGTTCGCTTCTTTTTGCAGCTTGGTAAACTGGTTAAAATTCAAACTAGAAGTAACAGAGAACTGTTCTCCACGCGTGTAGCCAACTTCTCCATGCAATTGAAGTACTTCCATTTTTGATTCATAACGAACCACAAAAGTTTTACCGTCAACGGCGTCATTTACGAACAAAGGCATGTTTCGGTATTGTTGGAATCCAACTTTCGCCGAATACGTAAAGTTTTTGATTGTTCCTTTGAATCCGGCATAGCGTTCTTGTACGCGGGTGTTTAGGAGTGAATCGGGCTGGGCTAGCCAAGAATTTATTCCATAAAAGCGTTGATAAGATCCTTTATTGTAATATCCAATCCATCCCAATTGAAACACAAAACGTTGATCGGTGGTACTGAAATCGGCCATTACATTAGGCAACATAGTAAACACTTTGTTGTCCCAAGAGGGACGAATGCCGGCATGAACAAAAACATTAGGCGTTTTGAAAATTACAGCCGGTGAAATATAAAATAAGTTATTCTGAACTGTGGTTTTGCCTGAAACGGTTTTCTTGGTGTAGCTGGTTAAATCGGCAGTAGCACCTAAATCGAAAGCGAAAGACTGACCGAAGGTCTTTTCTAATGGAAGATCTAACACCGTATTGCTTTCGTTCGCCTTTAGACTGTGCTGATCATTGAAAACATTTACAGATAAAGAAGGACGGTAATTCAAACCATATTCTGTAGGAATCGTGTTTCTAAATACAACTTTTCCTGAAATGGTTTGAAAGCGTTGCTTCAATTGGTCTTTAGTGAACACCAAGGTAGTGGGTCGATATCCATATAAGTAATAGTTATCGCTGGCAAAGCCCAGATTACCGGACCACTCTCTGTGTTTCAGATTCATGTAAGAAGCTTCGGCGCCAACACTGGTTAAACTGTGTTTCTGAAATGGGAGGCTTCCTTTTGAATTGTAGTGCTGAGCAAATAAATTGTAATTCGAACGCACCCCATCTCCAAAGCTAAAGCCTGCTTTTACGAAAGGCAGGTGCACATTCCCCACTCCTACTTTAATAAAATTACTAGATTCCCATTTATTGGAAGTATCTACAGCCAACGCCACCGGCTTTAGTTCTGCAGGTTGATAATTGAATGATAATTGCTGATTGGGAACTGAATATTTTAAGGCAGTTTTATTACTATCTGTTTGAGGTGGTGCCGCATTGAAATTAATTTTTGCCGCCTCTCTCAAAACAGGTTTAAAAGTAGAGGTAATGTCAATGCTTTTCTTTTTGGAAGTATCTTGCGCGTGAACACCTATAATAGCTCCGCAAAGCATTAAACTAACGAGTAAGGTTGACTTTATTGAATAGTTCATACTGATAATTCTAAGGTTCTACAATAGTTTAGCGGTTTCCTGAATTTCCATTTGCATCAGCAGCAGTAGCTTCAGACAACTTGCGCTCTGCTTCCAATCGAATGGATTCGATCTTGGCATTGTCCACTACACTCTTATAGGTAGCCTTCGCATTGAAATAGTCTTTTTGTTTCATGTAAATATCACCAAGCAGTAAATAGGCTCTGGTTACCCATTCTTCATAGGAGCCCGATTTATTAATGGTTTCGAATGCTGCTTTCTCAGCATCACCCAAACGATTTTGAATGAATTGACAGTTGGCGATTTCATAGCGCGCTTCGGCACCATAGGCAGCCTTACTCAAAGAGGCAACGTTGCGATAAGCTGTAATAGCGTCGGTATAGTTACCGGAAGCTTGGTAAGATCGAGCTACCGCTAAATTAGCTAACACGCGGTCGTCGGTTCCTACATTCTTTTGTGCCAAGAGCTCCTGTGCATTGGCCGTTGCTTCAGTCCATTTTTTCAATTGAAATTGACTTCTTAGCAAGCCCCGCATGGCTTCCATTTTATTTTCTTGAGTGGAACCGAATTCTTTTAGCAAGCCAAAGTATTTCTCTGCTTTCTCATAGTTCTTCAAGTCAAAGAAATTCAACCGAGCTGCTGTAAGTAAAGATTTTTCTGCAAATTTATTGGGGGCACGATCGCCTAAGGCTTCATAACCTGCGGAAGCTTTCGCCCAATCTTTTTGATTGAAGTAGATTTCACTCTTATAATACAAAGCCTCCAAGGAGTATTTTCCATTTGGGTATTTGGCCAAGTAGTCTTCAAACTTCTTAGCAGCGGTTGGAAAATTGCCATTATTGAATTGTACTTCCGCCTCGTTATAGGCTAATTCTTCTTCTTGCGTATTGCTCACTTCTTTGCCCATATTGCGAGCAAAGTTTACATACTCTGTTGATTTTCCTTCTTCAACATAAATCACTTTTGCATTCTCCAAAGCTTCCTCGGCTTCGGGAGAATTGGGATACTGTTGCAGCAGGGTACTGTATTGTTTCAGGGCATCTGCATTATTGTCAACATTGTAATAGGCAATTCCCAAACGGAGATAAGCTTTTGGTTTTAAAGAGCCATTTGGATCGGTCAAAACATTCTTTAGGTATGGTATGGCTTCTCTGAACTGTTCATTGGATAAATAGCTGCTAGCAATCTCCATATTAGCATCCGGAATCAAACTACTGGTCGGATATTTCCGGGAAATTCCATTGAGCAAATTGATTTTTTCTTTGGAACTAGAGATCCCCGCAATCATGGCATTTTGGAAGGTAGCATAATCGCTTGCCGGCCAAGAAAAATCGAGCACTTTATCATACATTGACTTCGCTTTCTTGTAATCGCGGTTCATGTAATAACAATCCGCAACTCTCAAATAAGCATCCTGTTCCATTGAAGGAGAATTGATTTTAGGAGTGCCCGCCAAGGGTTCAAAGAATCCTTGGGCCTGCTTGTAATTTTCCTTCTTCAAGAAACAATAACCCAAATTGTATTTAGCATTGGCCGGATTCACTTCGCCGTTTACCATACCCGATTTCAGGTATTCAAAATAATATCGAATGGCATCATCAATTTTCCCGGTTCGATAGGCTATTTCGCCTTTCCAGAATTGAACCAAAGGAAGAACAGATGCATTATCGGGATGTGACTCGGCTCTAGTCAAAAGTTCATTGGCCGAAACCAACATACCATCATTGATCAACTCTGTTGCTCTACCGTAATAAATTCTAGGATATGATTTCTTGGCCAGTGGCGTGGGATTTTTAATACCTTCAATTAAGGCGAGGGCATCTTTATAGTTATTGGAATTCGCCAATAAGTTTACCTGAAGTTCAAGTGCTTCTGCAGTATAGCTAGAATTAGGATAGAGTTGTTGGAATTTCTGAAGTTCAGAGATGGCAATGTCTTGATATCCTAATTCGAACGACAACTTCGCATAATTGTACATGGAAACTTCGCGTTGTTGTTCGTTACTGCTATTTACAGAGCAAAACAAAAAGGCGTTTCTGGCATTGGCTTTTTGTCCTAGTTTGAGGTAAGAATCGCCCAACAAATACATGGCACTTTGAGCCAGTGAATCTTCTTTGCCACCTAATTTCTTAAATCCTTCTACTGCTTTTGAATAGCTCTGAGTCTGATATTGACAATACGCCAGCTCATAAATATCTTCACGTTGTAGTTTTTCAGCTTTTGCAACATAACTCTCTAGGAATGGAAGCGCCTTTGCATATTCTTTCTGCATGAAATAGCCATGACCCACCAATTGTTGCATTTCCTTTTCATAAACCAAATTGCCACGCTTCAGTTTTGCTTCAGCATAATCGAATGCTTTCTTTTGATCGCCCTGCATAAAATAAATCACAGAGATATAATAAGGAGCAACCGTGCCGTAAGTTTGATGGTTATCGACTACCAAAAACGACTCTAAGGCATCCTTATAATTCTTGCTATAAAAAGCAATGAAGCCATAGTAGTAGTTGGCATCTTCATAGTTTGGATCCGATTTCATTTGACGAATAGCATCCAATAAAGGCTTGGCTTTGTCGTATTGTTGAACCGTGAAATATCCATACCCTTGATGGAACTTCTTTTCTGCAATTTCTTTGTTACTCAGGTGTTCGATGGAAGCTTTTTCGTAGAGTTCAATCGATTTAGTGAAAGCTTGTTGGCGAAAATAGTATTCAGCCAAATGAAAACTCATCATTTGAACGCGGGCATCATTCTCCTCCAAGCTAATGAAATCGGTGGCTTTGTCGGCTGCACCTCGTTCATTTTGCTTCAATCCGCAAACGATACTATAGTATTTGATTTCGATATAGTTCAGAGCCTGGTTACTGCGATCGGTTTCGCGCTGCGATAATTCGAGGTCGCGAAAAAGCGGATAGGCCAAGCTATATTGCTCACGCTGATAGTATTCTTTTGCTTGCTGAAAATTGGCTTGGGGATCCAATAGGATTTTCGTCTCCTGTGCTTTTAATCCAGTCAAGCCGCATCCTAAGAAAGCGAGAATTACGGTTATTTTTTTCATTCCTAAGTCCTTAAGGTGGGTTAAAGTTTCCTATTATTCCAAAGGTAACCAAACATCGTTCCAAACAGGTGTGGATAAGTGCATCAATTAACAATTCTTTTGTATACACTTCACAAAAACACATTTTGTATTTTTGCTGAAATCCAACTGAATGAAAAAAATTCTTACCACTGCTTACACTGATACAGGATTTAATATTGCGCTTCTTTTATTGCGAGGTGTTTTCGGTTTTACGATGTTCATCAATCATGGCGTACCCAAGCTAATGCAGTACAGCAGCCGTTCTCAATCCTTTTACGATCCTTTTGGTATAGGTTCGGAATGGAGTTTAATTTTGGTTTTGTTTGCAGAATTGTTCTGCTCTATTTTATTGCTCTTAGGCTTGTTTACTCGATTGGCTTTGATTCCATTGTTGATTACGATGGGTGTTATTCTTTTTATGTTAAATAAAGGCAAAGCTTTTTCCGAAAGTGAAATGGCCCTTATTTATGGGGTAGTTTATATGGTAATTATGATTGTGGGACCCGGGAAATACAGTGTAGATGCAGCGATGGGTCACTAATACGATTCTAAATTAATTATTTGAGATGTTTGAAGCAACAACAGAAGTTCGGGTTCGCTATGCGGAGACCGATCAAATGAATGTAGTGTATCATGGCAACTACGCTCAGTATTTTGAAGTAGGCAGAGCGGAAGCCATTCGCAAACTTGGATTTACTTATAAGTCGATGGAAGCGATGGGCATTATCATGCCCATTGTAGAATGGTCGGCAAAGTTTATTCGCCCGGCACATTACGATGAATTGCTGACTGTGAAAACGATTTTGAAGGAACTACCCGTTGATCACAGAATCGAATTCTTTCAAGAAGTGTACAACGAAAAAGGCAAATTGCTTACTTCCGGTAAAGTGGTGCTGTATTTTTTACAAGCCGATACCAGAGAAAAAACCACGATGCCGAGAGAATTGATGGAAGTGATGGCAACCTATTTTAATTGAGGAAACCAACTAAAGGGGAGAAAACGTACAACAGTGAAGTTGCACAAAATAACCTATTACGTAAAAAAGGAGCTTTTGCTCCTTTTTTTATGCTCGATGATGATCTGCTTTCCAATTTTTAATGGCCTTTTTAATGGCCTTACTGCGCATTTTCTCGTTTACCGCACGTTGCGCCAATTCTACAAACTCTTCATCCGGGGCGAAGCGAAGTGCAATGATTTGACTGGTTCTTAATTGCCGACTCAATGGTTTGCCGGTAAGAATATAGTGGCGTAAATTTTCTTCTGCTCTGATGGCTCTGTCTTGGGCTACAAGCGCAAACCTGCGCGCATACCAAAATATAGAGACTAAGATAAGCGACACTAAAATTAGTAAAGAAGCCGAATACGCGTTGTCTTCAGTTGATTTCACAAAATTCACGATGCTTCCAATCAGTAACGCGAGGATCGCAAAAGAAGTTACAAAATGCCACAACGGAACATATCGTGCGTGGCTCTTAAAATTTTGCTTTGACATGAGCAGCCTTTATTTGGTTCACCAATTGTTCTGTAAACTGTGATTTACTCCCTAAAGGGTTGCCAATCACTTACATAGCGACAATGTTAAACAATTTTGCTGATTTACAGTCAAAAAAATAGACTAAGTTTTTCCGCAAACAAAATAGCAAGGAAACAGCTAAACTCGGGGAACTTAAAATATACTAAAAAAAGAGCCATTTTCAAATGATGAATCTCAACTCCTGAAATCTTCAGGCTAAACCTTGAAGCCCCTACCTTTGTATTCTAAAAAAGTGAACCATGAATAGAGGACCTGTTTTAGCTACTATTATTACTATTGGCGACGAATTGCTGATCGGCCAAACCATCGATACTAACAGTGCCTGGATGGCACAGGAATTGAATAAAATTGGCATATGGGTACACCGAAGAGTTGCCATCGGTGATGTTTGGAAAGATATTTGGCAAGCGCTCGATGAAGAA
>DGDD01000130.1 GCA_002385265.1 Chitinophagaceae bacterium UBA3961 | reverse complement strand
GTCTGCTCACCTCAGCCTGATTGTTTGCCAAAGCCAATTGATCTTGGTTATTCAACACTAGTAAATACGCCAATATCACATTGATCGTTAAATCGTTTTTAGCTTGTTGCAGATCCATTTTAGCACCTTCCAACGATTGTTGTCCTTGTTTGATAGCGTTCACAGTAGAAGACCCGTTCCACAACGTAACACCGGCACTCAAATTATACTGGGCGGTATTCAGGGTTTGATCCAAATAACTATTGGTATAAGGGTTGATACTTCTACCTTGATTGATACCATGATTGATATTCGCGTTCAAAGTCGGAAACAAACCTGCTTTGGATTGTATCAAATTGGCTTCCGCATTCTGTTCACGAAAACCGGCATTCAATACATCCATATTGTTTTTAAGAGCAATGTCAACACATTGCTGTAGAGAATACACGGTGGTCGACTGCGAATAAGCCGACATGCTCATCACTACTCCAACCAATAATCCTGTTACTATTTTAAACTTTTGTTTCATCTTTTTTTGTTATTGCTGTTCAATTCTACCATCCAACAAATGAATGATACGGTTTCCATATTGCGCGTTCTTCTCTGAGTGTGTTACCTGAATTATGGTCACCCCTTCTTCTTTATTCAATTTGGTAAACAATTCCATGATTTCCTCCCCTTGCTTGCTGTTCAAATTACCAGTGGGTTCATCGGCCAAAATCAACTTCGGCTTGGCAATCAAGGCCCGAGCAATACCCACCAATTGCTGCTGCCCACCCGAAAGCTGAGCCGGAAACAAATCTTTCTTCCCCACAATATTGAATCTATCTAACACATCTGCTACCATAGCTTTCCGCTCGCTCGACTTTATGTTTTGATACAATAAGGGCGTTTCAATGTTTTCGTACACTGTTAACTCATCAATGAGATGATAGGCTTGAAACACAAATCCAATATGCGTTTTGTACAACTCCGTACGTTGCTTCTCTTTTAATTGATGAACCGGGGTATCCATAAACACATATTCACCTTCATCAAATTGATCCAACATACCCATCACATTCAACAATGTTGATTTACCGGAACCTGATGGCCCCATAATAGACACAAACTCTCCCTCTTCTATAGAAACATGGATATCTTTTAGTAAGAATATCCGATTGTTGCCGTTATTCACCCACTTACTTAACCTATTAATACGAATCATAGCATTCAAATTATTATTCAGATTTTAGGCTCTTCACCGGATTGGCAACAGCCGCTTTGATCGATTGAAAACTGATGGTAGCTAAGGCAATCAACACCACCAAAACGGCTGCAGCAGCAAACAACCACCATCCCAATGAAACACGATACGGAAAGTTTTGCAACCATTTTTCGGCCGCCCAATAACTCACCGGAATAGCAATGACCAATGATATCAATACCAATTTCACAAAGTCTATTGATAAGGAACGTACAATGGTGTTTACAGAAGCACCCAATACTTTCCGAATGCCAATTTCTTTCATTCGTTTTTCAGCACTCAATACAGAAAGTCCAAACAATCCAAAACAGGAAATTAAAATTGTAAGTATTGCTCCAAACAGGATGATCTGTTTCCATTTAGAAACGGACTCGTATTCACGGTAATTCTTTACATCCTTGAAGTCATAACTATATGGATCCAAGGGGAAGAATTGACGGAATGTTTTTTGAATGGCTGCTAATGAAGCAGAGGCTGAGCCGGGTTTGATTTTGATATAAAACTCACCGTATCCATTATCGCGCTTCATTGTAAACAATTGAGGAATGATCTTCTCATTTAAACTTTTGAAGTGATAATCCTTTACCACGCCAATCACCCGGTAACGTTCATTGTTATTATACCAGAAATTAACCGTTTCTCCGATCGGATTCTTCCAACCCGCTGCTTTTACAAAACTTTCGTTTACAATGACGGAACTATTGGAATCTGCCGGAAACTCTTTTGAGAAATTACGTCCCGAAATCAAAGGGATCTTCATCATCGGAATGTAGTTCTCATCCACCGTTTCATACGCAAATTGAATGGTAGTATCAACTGCATTTCTAGCGGCTGTTTGCCAATCGCCGGCATTTTTAAATGCTACCCCTACAATGGAAGAATTACGCTCCAATTCTTCTCTAAAGGCAGATGCGCCAGAATATGAAAACTGATTCTTACTTACAACAACCACATCTTTATCATCGTATCCAAGGTCTTTCTTGGTCAGATAATCGAACTGGTAGTACACTGCGAATGCAGCGATAATAAGAAAAGAGGCCAAACTGAACTGCAGCACCACCAATGATTTCTGCAAATAATTCTTGCCCGTAATATTGAATCGACTGTACAAGGTTTCAACGGGATTATAACCCGATAGCACCATGGCAGGATAAAATCCGGCCAAAAAACCAGTGATCAGAAACAATACAATAAAGGAAATGATCAGTTTCGTATCTAACAAATAGGAAAAGGCTAAAGCCTTATCGGCTAGGTGATTGAAAAAGGGCAACAATACAATTACCACAGCTACTGATAGTAAGAAAGCAATCAAACAAAGTATGTACGATTCGCCTAAAAACTGAAATACCAGTTGCTTTCGATCTCCACCCACTACTTTACGAATGCCAATTTCCTTGGCTCTTTTCACTGAACGTGCCACCGATAGATTCACGAAATTGATACAGGCGATCAACAAGATAAACAAAGCAATGCCCGACAAAATATAACTAAACATGGGATTACTCGCATGAACCATTCCATTCTGTGCCGGCATATCGGTACTCATGTGAATATCCAAATAGGGCTGTAAAAAATACTCTCCCATGGATGCATCCGGGCCGCCGCCGTACTTCTTCATCAGCATATCAAACACCGGTTTGGCATCAACCATGTAAAACTGCTGCATCTGCTTGCTCACGACGTCCGCATTTGCATTTTCGTCCAGCAAAACAAAGGTGTTTAAGAAGAAATTAAACCAGTTTTCACTATTGGCTTTTTCGGCGTCGGATTCAATCATTGGCAACAACACCTCAAACTGTATGGATGAATTTTGAGGACAATTCTCCGCCACCGCAGAAACCGTGAATGGCTTAAACGCTCCGTCTCTTTTGATTTGAATAATTTTCCCTACAGCATCTTTAGTTCCAAACTGTTTTCTAGCCACCTCCTCAGAAATTACGACCGAATTGGGATCTTTCAAACAGCTCACTCGATTGCCTGCAACAAGAGGAAAGCTAAACACTTGAAAAAAACTGGAATCTACATAAAGCAAGTCTTGAGCATGAATGTCATTTCCTGTTTTGATGTCTTCTGAATTGCTTTGTACCCTCACAAAATGCTTGATCCCGGGAACGTTCTGAGTAAACTTGGGTCCTTGAAAATATCCCGTACTCACCGAATAACCTAGTTTACCACCTCGTTTACTCTTACTTACAATGCGATAAATAGAATTAGCATTGGTTTGAAAGCGGTCGAAGCTCACTTCATCTTTAATATACAGCAGGATTAACATTGTACAAGTTAGCCCCACTACCAAACCGGTAATATTAATAAATGCATACCCCTTGTTTCGAGAGAGGTTGCGCATGGCTACTAACAAATAGTTTTTAAACATGGCTATGTATTTTAAACCTTGTTGAATTATTCTGTCTTTAAACTTTTCACTGGATTTTCGTTCGCTGCTTTCAACGCATGGAAGCTCACGGTTAAAAAAGCAACCACCAATCCCAAAATACCGGCGACTGCAAAAAGCCACCAACTCAGGGGAATTTTATACGCAAAATCGCGCAACCAAGTATTCATCGCCCACCAACTCAAAGGGGTCGCTACCATAATGGCGATGATCACTAGCTTCAAATAATCCTTCGACAAGAGCGCAACGATTCCACTTACAGAGGCACCCAGCACTTTTCGGATGCCGATTTCTTTGGTACGCTGATGGGCAGTAAGAACGGCCAATCCAAACAATCCCAAACAGCTAATTAGAATGGCTATTCCGGTTACCAAATTGATCATCACAACCATACTGCGCTCTGTTTTGTACATAGCGGCAATAGAATCGTCGTAAAACTCGTATTTGAAAGTATCGGGAGGATAGAACTGATACCATTTGCGTTCTATTGCCGACAAGGTTTTTTGCCAATTGGCCATATCAGCCGTACTCAATTTGATGTTGAAATTGAACATCCCCTCGGCGTCCATCATAAATCCGAGTGGATCTATGGAATTGTAAAAACTCTGCGCATGAAAGTCTTTCACCACCCCTACAATCGGTACCAACGATTCTTCCGATTGTCCCAACATCTTGCCAATCGCCTCTTGGGGAGAAGCGAAACCGTATGCTTTTACCGCGGTTTCGTTGATCACTAATTCGTTGGTAGTATCAGACTGGCTCAATGCTCTACCCGCGATCAATTGAAACCCATACAACTTCATATAACTGGTATCGATGTACTTCTTAAATAACTGTCGCTC
>DGDD01000036.1 GCA_002385265.1 Chitinophagaceae bacterium UBA3961 | reverse complement strand
ACGCGACCAAAGTAAAAATTATTGAATCACTAACTATAGGAGGGAATTATAATTTTCTGGCCGATTCACTAAAGTTTTCGCAAATAAGCCTTTCTACTTTTACAACCTTATTTAAGTTTTTTCAATTGCAGCTTAATGCTTCTTTCGATCCATATGTATATGGAAAAGTAACCACATCAGCCGGCACATCTTTCATTCAACGATTCAATTCATTTGAATGGGAAAAAAATGGAAGGTGGGCTCGTTTGATAAGTTACAGAATTCCATTCACTGCTTCGTTACATCCTGATATGTTTAAGAAAAATAAAAAGCGGGAGGCAAAACGTGACAGGATGAAAGAATTGGGTATGAATGCTAATGATTATATAGATTTTGATATGCCATGGAACCTGAATTTTTCATTTACCTTCGATTACTCCAGGCCTTATAATGTGAGTACGTATACGCAAACATTAAATTTCTCAGGTGATGTGAGCCTAACCAAAAACTGGAAAGTGGCATTTACATCAGGATACGATTTCAGGAATAAAGGAATTTCTGTTACTTCTTTTGATATTCATCGTAACCTACATTGCTGGGATTTCAGTTTGCAATGGATTCCATTTGGGTATCGCACCAGTTATTTCTTTACCATAAAAGTGCGTTCAAGTGCATTACAGGAATTAAAGCTTACTCGCAGGCGTGATTGGTTTGATCAGGGAGCTTTTTAAATAGTCGCCCACAAAAGCATAAAATAGCAATATTTATAAATTAGTGTATAAAAAATTAAGATAATAATATGCAAGAAATACACGTAACTCAGCATAAAACTTACAGCATTGCACATGCTATCAAAACCAAAACCCGTATCACAAATCGGATTTTTTTCGGGCTTTGAAGATACGCTTAATCCTAAACATCCGCTGTTGCAATGGACAAAAATTATCCATTGGAAACTATTTGAAGACGAATTTTCAAAACACTACAGTTTAACGCAAGGCGCACCATCCAAGCCAATTCGGCTGATGGTATCGTTATTGATTTTAAAACAGCTTCGTAATTTGAGTGATGAAAGTGTAGTAGAACAATGGTCGGAGAACAGCTACTATCAATACTTCAGCGAAGAGCAATCTTTTGTACCACATACACCGTGTGTTCCAACAGAGTTGGTAGAGTTCCGCAAACGAATCGGGGAAGAAGGCATTGAATTGATTTTAAAAGAAAGCATTCGGGTAAATGGCAAAGATGCAGACGATGAAAATCTGAGTGGAGATACGACCGTTCAGGAAAAAAAATATCACGTAGCCTATCAATGATAAATTGTACAAAAAAATTATCACAAAATGTAATTCAATTGCCAAAAAAGAAGAAGTTGAATTACGCCAAACGTACACCCAAACGATAAAAAAATTAAGCCTCATTCAACGCTGAAGGCGCAACAAAGGAGGCGATGTAAAAGCGCGCAGAGCTGCAATTGAACCAACAATCGGACACCTCAAACACGACCATAGAATGATCAGAAATTATCTGAAAGGAACCATCGGTGATGCAATAAATATAATGTTAGCCGCATCGGCAATGAACTTTAAACGAGTTATGAACATCTTCAAAAAGAAGATGCTCTTTTTTGTTCAAGATTTTTTTGCTCAACTAATATTGCTGTTAAACTTTTTATTCCCTTCAAAAATAAAATTGACTTTTTGAGGGGTGACTAAATAATTGCCTGATTTTTTTTATAACTTTGTTAATGCTTGTGCAAAAAGAGATTGCTTGTTTGCTTACCCAAACAAAATTATCGTTTTTGCCTTCATGTCCAAATTCAACTAAGCTACAGGTCTATTTATTAAATTAAACTATTTAAAGTATGAAAATGATTAAAACGGTGCTTTTATTCCAATTACTATTGATAGGAGTGGTTACAAGCTTACAAGCGCAAACAACAAGTTGCCAAAGTCCTAATGCACGATCTGTTGTCGCAGGAGTGGGGGGGGGGTAATGGAAATTATTTTCCTGAAATGGTAAGCATCATGATGGGAACAACCTCGCCTTCGGTTGAATTGCATGCGAAAGGGTCAATTCTTTTTCAGCAATTATGTTCGGGTAATTATATTCCAGTTACTTCAACAGGTTTTTCAACATTAGAAGGAACTTACATGTACTGGGACCAGTTTTTGGGAGCCTTTCGTTCAGGCACCATATCTACTGGTAGTTCATTTTGGGATGGCCCTAATGTAGGAGCAAATTCGATGGCTCATGGTTACAATACAAAGGCAAGTGGAGAAAATTCTTTTGCAGGCGGGCACACCTCAACCGCGTTGGGTGTAAGTAGTTTTGCCATAGGGCAAACAACACTGGCTTCTGGCAATTATTCTTTTGCCGGAGGAGAAAGCAGTACCGCATCGGCTGGGTATAGTTTTTCATTTGGGTACAACACCCTTTCTTCGGCATTGTACAGTGTATCGTTCGGTAAAAATAATTCTTCAACAGGAGAATACACTTTTACTACCGGTTATGGCGGCACGGCTAGTGCTGATTACAGCATGACAGTTGGAAGTACAAACATTGCATCCGGATCAGCAAGTTTTGGTGGCGGAAAATCTTCTACAGCAAGTAACGATAATGCATTTGCTTTTGGATTGCAAACGATTGCATCGGGCAACCGGGCTTTTGCCGTAAATAACAAATCACATGCTACCGGTGAATCTTCGTGTGCAATTAATACTCTTACCATTGCCTCTGGTGCTGCGTCTTTTGCGCAGGGCGAAGGAACCAATGCAGCAGGAGATTATTCTTCCAGTTTTGGTATCCAAACAACAGCAACGGCAGACGGAGCATTTTCACAAGGCAATTCATCTACTGCCAGTGGCGTAAATTCTGTTGCTATGGGTTTGCTTTCCATAGCATCGGGCATCAATTCAATGGCTGCCGGACGTAGTACCATAGCCACCGGGAATCAATCAGGAGCATTTGGGTTTGGGGCTATTGCAGGCGGAATTTCGGCTTTTGCATTTGGCAATAATTCGCAGGCCAATGGCGATTATAGTTTTTCTACAGGCAATGCAAGCATAGCCTCCGGAGAATCGTCTTTTGCCTGTGGTGACAATACAACTGCTTCTGGCAATTATTCTTTTGCGGCCATTGCAGGCTCTACCGCCTCGGCATCCTATTCAGTTTCTATTGGTCAATTAGCCATTGCATCGGCCAATAATGCTATAGCCCTTGGTACGGCTGCCAAAGCGTATGCAACAAATAGTATAGCAATGGGAAGTAACACACAGGTGGGCGTAGCCGGTAGTAATGCTATGGCAATGGGGGTAGGAATTACCAATAATGTATCCAATACACTTTCGGTAGGTTTTAATAATGGTATCGCTTTACCAAGTTTAAATGTAGGTGATGGAACAACGCAAAACACCGGAAATGTGGCGATAGGTACAACTGTTACAGGTTCTAAACTTACTATTTTAGCCGAAAACACAAGCTCCAGTAATACCTATGCAGCCTTGTTGGTTAGAAATACCAATGTAAGCTATTCAGATTTATTCAGAATAAAAAATAGCGGGGAAGCCATTGTAGGATTTACCGGCACCGTACCTGCTAATCCGGCAAAATTGCATGTAATATCCGATGGAAACCATGCCGGAAATGGAACTTTTCAGGTGCAACATTTTAATGGTTCCACCTCACAGGAATTAATGTACGTACATAAGTTTGGCAATATTGGATTAGGCACCGCTACACCACAAAATAGGCTGCATTTAGATGTGGGAACTGCCACCTCACTCTATACCCAGGTTACAAATACGGCCACGGGAAGCACCGGCAGTGATGGATTTACCACCGGCATTGCTGCCAGTGGCGATGCTGAGCTAACCCAACAAGAAAACAGTGATATGATTTTTTCTACCAATGCCGCCCAACGCATGTGGTTGAAAAATGATGGGAAAATAGGGGTTGGAACTTCGACACCAACTTCGAAAATGGAAATTAAAGGTTTAAGTACTAGCAGCTCAACATCAAGCCTAAACGCAACTGATGCTAGCGGAAACTCTTATTTATTTGTGAGAGATGATGGAAATATTGGATTTGGCACCACATCTCCTAATTACAGAATACATTTAAATACTACAATATCAGCAACTGCTATATATACTCAATTTACTAATACAGCCACAGGAACCGGCATCAATGATGGTTTTCTGATTGGGTTAGATGCTTCGGGTAACGTTGAGTTGAATCAAAAAGAAAATTTAGATATGTTATTTTATTCGAATACTGTTGAACAAATGCGTATAACATCTGCCGGTAAGATTGGAATTGGCACATCTACACCAAGTGCTAAAATGGAAATATACGACCCAAGTGCCAGTGCCGTGACAACTCAATACACTAATTCTACAACAGGAACGGGTGGAATTGGTGCTGGTTTTAACATAGGCATTAATGCTATAGGTGATGGTGTGATTATTAATGGATACCCCGGAGATATATATTTTGGAACTGGTGGGAATGAAAAAATGCGACTGAAAAATAGTGGTTCTTTCGGGATAGGTCTCAATTCACCAACCTACCGTTTGCATATTTTGGGTGCAAGCGCCACAAGTAGCACTTCTTCTTTAAATATTACTGATAATACTTCGGCATCCTTACTTTTTGTGAGGGATGATGGATTTGTGGGAATTAGTACTATCACCCAAATTGGAGGTGAAAAACTAAATGTAAATGGTAGTATTTTCCCAGCAACATCTGGTTTTGATTTAGGATATAATCATGCAACTAGTACATGGAACAATGTTTATGGTGTCAATGCTTATACCTCAACTTCCGATATTAGAAGCAAAACCAATATCAAACCTTTATCATATGGTTTAAATGAAATAATGAAGTTACAAACACATTTTTATGAATGGAAAAATAATCCGAACGGTAGAAGGATTGGATTTATTTCTCAAGAGATTCTGGAAGTAATTCCTGAAGCTGTCGTAATTCCACAAAACGATAGTGAAGCCTATATGATGCGGTATACTGAAATTATACCGGTGTTGGTTAATGGAATTCAGGAGCAGCAAAGAATGATTGAGATACAGCAGAACCAGATTTCCAAACTTCAGGAACAAATAAACATGTTGACAGAAAATGGAAATAACTTACAAAAACAAAAAAATGATTCAACAGAATTGAACCAAGTTATTACATTAATTGGGTCGCCTCAATTATTGCAAAATAACCCAAATCCATTTAGTGCATCTGCAATAATTCGTTATTATTTACCAATTAATATTTCAAATGCAGTTTTGAAAATTACGGACTCAAACGGAAAAGAATTAGTTTCCTATAGGCTAGTAAATACAGGATATTCTCACATTAATATTGAAGCCGGAGGCATAGCTACAGGAGCCTATAACTACACTCTAATAGTTGATGACAAGATT
>DGDD01000045.1 GCA_002385265.1 Chitinophagaceae bacterium UBA3961 | reverse complement strand
AAGGTTGAAAAAAGCAGCGACAGAGGAAGCAAGTGAAACGCCACGTTTCAGAGGTTATGAAATTGAACGAGTTTTTGAAGAACTTGACAAGCGTACAGATATTGAGAAATCAACTCTCATTCATTTGGAGTGGCTTTATCTTCCAATTTTAGATTCATACGGAACAAGAAGAAATCCCAAGACTTTAGAAGAAGAATTGGCAAACAACCCTGATTTTTTTATTGAGGTTTTAAAGTGGATTTACATTCCAAAAGACAAAACATTATTGGAAAAAGAACGAGAAGGTATTTCTGATGAAGCTATTCAAAATAGAGCAAAACAAGCTTACCATTTGCTTCATTCGTGGAAAAAAATACCGGGAATGAAGGAAGATAATTCTATTGATGAAGTGGTATTAAAAGATTGGATTAAAAAGGCAAGAACATTAGCCGAATCTGCTAGTAGATTAAATGTTGCTGACTCTGAAATCGGGAAAGTATTAGCTGAATACCCTGAAAATATTCAAGAATGGCCTCAAGAAAAAATATTTCAAGTTATTGAGGAAATAAACACGGACAGTTTGAAGAGCGGTTATTCTTCTGCTATGTTCAACAAAAGAGGTTCATCCACAAGGGGTGCTTTTGATGGTGGAGATATTGAAAGAGGAAAAGCCGCCTACTTTGAGAAATTGGCAAATAATTTTAAGAATAAATATCCAAATGTAGCTGAGATATTTAAACGGATGCAACAAGGTTATTTAGCAGATGCAAAACGAATGGATGAAGAAGCAGAACGAAATAAATTAGAATATTAACATTAGACAAAAATGCCAACCCTTCACAGTCATACACATTGGCAAGCCCCACAAGCCGACACTCAATCCAAAGCTTGCCAAAGAGTATGCCTGTCCCACGCTGAAAAGAAAAAATTAAAAATCCCCTTCCCTTCTAAAGATTTTATAAACGCCAACACACAAACCGACACAAAAACATTCGGACAGTTGGTTGAAAAATTCAATATTGACAAGGGTTGCAAGACACGGACGACAGGAACGCCAGGGCATAACAGGCGTTTGGCTCAATGGCGGGTGACGTGGTTAATTGAACATTCTACCTCGCATCAACTTTTGTGGTGTATTGACAGTTTTGTGCTCCGAAATCCGCCACTGCGCCAAGCGCCAAAACGTTGGTGGCAAGCTTAACAGCAGACTACAAATTCTTTATTTCTCTGTAACTTTTTATAAAACTCAATCGTTTCACCAGTGCGACACCTCAGACAAATTATTAACTTAATATCTTAAACGCAATTATGAATTCAAGTGGTACAACTTCAAGTGATTTAGAAGAAGTGAAAATAAACGTCAAAATCAAGCTTTCGGCTTTATGGGCATCGGTGACATTTTTTTATATCTATGGCGACTATTTTGAACTCTATGTACCTAACAAAGTGCAAGGGATAATCAACGGTAACAGTATGCTTGATAATCCAGTAAAACTGTTTGCAGCTTCCGCATTATTGGCAGTTCCAGCTCTAATGGTTTGCTTGTCTGTTATATTGAAAACAAAAATAAATAGGAGCTTGAACTTAATCGCAGGCGTTTTATTTACTGCAATTATGCTTTTGATTGCGGTTACATCAATTTCAGAATGGAGAGCCTTCTATGTTTTTTACGCAATTGTTGAAAGCATACTTACTTCAATAATTATATGGTATGCATGGAAATGGAGAAACTAAATCACCAATTTAATCATGGCAACAGAAATTTCAAACAAAAAATTAGCCAGAATTGCAGGGCTTTTGTATTTAGGGGTTGTAGTAACAGGCATTTTCACTTTAATGTATGTACCCTTTAAGCTTTTCAATGCAGACAATGCTTCTTTAATATTTCAAAATATTACCTCTTCCCAAACGCTTTTACGGTTAGGAATCGTTGGTGGACTTTTATGCTATACTTTTTTTCTTTTCTTGCCACTTGTGCTGTACAAATTATTGAAAACCGTAAATGAAAATTATGCAAAACTTATGGTGCTTTTAGCAGTATTGAGTGTTCCAGTATTTTTCTTGAATGTTCAAAACTTATTTTCAATTCTTTCGCTTATCATAAGTGGACAAAGTAAATTAGGTTTATCAAAAGACCAAATCCAATTAGCGGTAATGCAACATCTTGACCAGTATGACAATGGCCTGCGGATTGTTCACATATTTTCAGGACTTTGGTTATTCCCGTTCGGTTATTTAGTTTTTAAATCAGGGTTTCTTCCCAAACTTTTAGGAGTATTATTAATGCTAGGCTGTTTTGGGTATTTAATAAATTTCATAGGAAACACACTTATTCATGATTACTCAAAAACTGGAATATCATCATACATAAGTCTGCCTGCAAGCTTTGGAGAAATTGGAACTTGTTTGTGGCTTTTAGTTATAGGTGTAAAAGATAAAAAATAAACCTGACGACAAATGCCAGCCACCAACAAAAGTATTTGCAAAAGCAGGGCTAGACATTGTAACATCACCTATGTGCAAGCATCAGCAACGGTTCGGGCTCGACGTTCAATAATCAACTTTAGTTCTTATCTTCAACAATATATTTTCAAATGGGTCTCGCCTTGGGCGAGATGCCGGGCTGGACAATCAATGAATTCCCTGCATTCGCAAATACTCGAACGTTAGCCACAATATTATGACAGACTTTAAATTCAACGGAGATTGGGAAACAGTCCTAAGTCTTGACAAACTAACATTACTTCAGAATGACAAGTTTTTTGAATATTCAAAAGATTTAAAGGAGAAGTTACAACAAGGATTTGCAGAGTTAAGAATTTTTGACAGTCTTGACAATAACCCAGACCCTTCAAATGAACAATTAGAAGCCATAAGGTTTATCCAGACAAATGAAGAACTCCTCTTACAAAAAATATTTGGATACGTTAAAGATGTTATTTATCCTTTCCAGAAGACACTGATTGATGACGAAGAGTGCAACTTCCCGAAACTTGATTCTCAAGCAGACTTAGAAAATGTTCTCGGCTTAATTTCAATAGACATTTTAAACTATAGTAATCAGTCAATTGCTTATTTTGCAATAAACTTTAAAGCAACTTGGGACAATGAACACGGTGCTCATATATTATTTCACAAAGACAGAATACTTGACACAGGAGAGTCTTGGGGTTTTGATATAAAAAAGGTATGTGAAGATTGTGGTTCAGACTACGAACAAAGCGTTTATGAATTTAATCATTGGGATGACAATATTTCAGAATTTATTATCCCTAACCCTAAGTACGGAAAACTAAAGCCTAACCAAATACGGTCTAATGAAACTCTTCCGTATAGACTTATTAAAAATAATTTTGAGGAAAAATTCTACAACTATGTTATAGATGGTTCAATAGAAGTAGACTATAATAAACACGGACATTCACTTTTTTCGGCGGCATTACAAGCAGAAAATTTAAATGTTCTCAATTTTCTTATTAAAAGGGAAATTAAGAATTTTAATAACGTTGAATATGTGTTAAGAAATGTAAAGAGTGACGACATTAAAAGAGTTGCAGAAAAATATTATGAAGCGAACAAATAAAAACTGTTGCTAACAGGCTGTTTGGCAATATGGCGGGGCGACGAATATATGCTCAACTTTTTGTTCGCTATTTAGCTTTGGTCTCGGCAGACGAATAACGCTAGGCAACAGAATAAACAATGAGCTTTTGTATCTTTAATCAGCATTGGTTTCGGGCTGCCCGGACACAGAATTCCGCCACATCGCCAATGCTTCAACGTTAACGGCTATTTTAAACGACATTTCTGTTTTTTACAATGACAATTAAAACTCAACTATCAGTATGACAAGATTAATTTCGTTTGTAGCAATCTGCTATTTAATCACTTCTTGTAATCAAAATCCAAAATCAACAAAGGATAAAGATCTCCTTAACTCTGACACTTCAAAATATTTAAAATCAGCAAAGACTGACACGACCAAATTAGAGATTGACGCGATAAAATCTTCTCCAGACAATTTCAAATTACTTTTAGAAAATGAATATGTTCGTGTGATTGAGTACTCCCTAAAACCGGGACAAAAGGACATTCCACACACTCATCCTGCAAAATCGTCCTATGTTGTTTCGGGTGGCAAACTTAAAGTATATCTAGATAATGGGCAGACAATTATTGCAGACGAAGAAACAGGTACCGCATCTTGGAGAGATTATGTTGGTAAACATTTCGTCGAAAATATTGGTAGCACTACAGTAACAATCATACTGACAGAAATTAAGTCGTTGAAGTAAACTAGGCAAATTAGAGCAAGTTCTTTTGTACATTATCAAACACAACAGCTGCTAAAAGGCCTTATAATAGTAAGGCTAGCCAATGCAAAATCAGATAAGTGTAGGTATTAGTTCGCGCTCAATATTCAGCTATAGTCCGTAACTTCAAAAAGATTTTTCAAACGAGTCTTACCTACTGCGAGATAACAGGTAGAACAATCAATGATTTCCCTGCTTTCGCAACTATTTGAACCTTGTGTGCAAGTTGATTGAATCCCAATTAACCCGACCTATATACAAACGATAATCATTTTGATGATATGACACTGCAAACCATCAGTCCAATTTTATGGACCAAAGATCTAAAGGCAACTGTTTCGTTTTACGAAAATATTTTGGGCTTTAAAAGCCAAAGTAATTTCCCAAACTTCGTTTCGTTGAACAGAGACGGAGTCACAATAATGTTTGTAGTTCCTCTAGATGAGCCTGCCGACTGTAACGATGAAAATGATAAAGTAAACTTTTTTACAAAGCCAACCTTAACCGGCGGCATCTTTATCACAATGAAGCAAGTTGATACGTTTTGGG
>DGDD01000285.1 GCA_002385265.1 Chitinophagaceae bacterium UBA3961 | reverse complement strand
CTACCGGGAGTAATGGTGAATTCTGCTTTTGTTTTGAGGTTCTTCTCTGCCACTTGTTTTGCCAAGCTTACAGCGCGACTGATATCTTCATAAGAAGAGTTGGTACAGCTACCGATCAAACCCACTTCTACTTTTGTAGGCCAGCCGTTTTTAGCAGCTTCTTCTTTCATCTTAGATATAGGAGTTGCTAAATCTGGAGTGAATGGACCGTTTAAGTGTGGTTCCAATTCACTTAGGTTGATTTCGATTACGCGATCGAAATATTTCTCAGGATTCGCATACACTTCAGGGTCGCCTGTTAAGTAGTCTTTTACCGCGTCGGCAGCAGCAGCTACTTCGGCTCTACCGGTTGATTTGAGGTAGCGAGCCATGCTGTCGTCGTAACCGAAAGTAGAGGTAGTAGCTCCAATTTCAGCACCCATGTTACAGATGGTTCCTTTACCGGTACAGCTCATGCTGGTTGCACCTTCACCGAAATATTCAACAATAGCGTTGGTACCACCTTTTACAGTTAAGATACCGGCTACTTTTAAGATAACATCTTTGGGAGCAGTCCAACCGTTCAATTTACCGGTCAGTTTCACCCCAATTAATTTAGGCATCAGCAATTCCCAGCTAAGGCCGGCCATAACGTCGCAGGCATCTGCACCACCCACACCAATGGCAATCATACCCAAACCACCGGCATTCACCGTATGGCTATCGGTACCAATCATCATTCCACCTGGGAACGCGTAATTTTCTAGAACCACTTGGTGGATGATACCGGCTCCTGGCTTCCAGAAACCGATTCCGTATTTATTTGAGATTGAAGACAAGAAATTATAAACTTCTTCATTTTCAGAAACCGCCTTAACGAGGTCGGTTTTCCCTTCGTTTTTCGCTACAATCAGGTGATCGCAGTGAACAGTAGAGGGAACAGCCACTCTTTTACGACCGGTGGTATCGAATTGCAAAAGCGCCATTTGAGCAGTAGCGTCTTGCATTGCAACGCGATCGGGCGCGAAATCTACATACGCTTTTCCTCTTTCATAATCTTTCAGTTCTACGCCGTTCCAAAGGTGAGCGTATAAAATTTTCTCCGCCAATGTGAGGGGGCGTCCCAGCGCCTTGCGAGCGGCATCCACCTTTGCAGGCATCTCCGCGTAGGTCTTTTTAATGAGGTCGAGATCGAATACCATGAAGAATGAATTGAAAAAAGTTGAAAATCTGGTTTAATACAGGACTTGGGTCTAGAACTACAGGAATCTCCTTAGTTCGTTGATTTTGAGGCCCAAAGCCGCTATCTAACGCAATTTGTACGTACAAATTGCTGTCGCGAATTTACTCCAAAATCATTAAACATTCTACAGGAATCATTGTTTGGAAGGAGTATTTTTTCCTAATTTAGAGTTATGAACCGATTCCGATATTTTATTGAATGGCATGTATTTGGCGTTTGTACCGCAATTGGCGAGCGCCTTGGTATCGCTACCAGTAGAATTAGAACCTGGTTTGTGTACATTTCTTTCCTTACAATGGGGTCGCCTCTTATTCTTTATTTTATTTTGGCTTTTTGGATGAACATCAAGCGCTACATCCTATCCTTTCGCCGGAATCCCATTAAGTATCAATAGTATTTTTGCTCCCGAAGTTTACCATTGAATGGTAGCCAACCCTGTTAAATTATTCTCAGCATCGTGATAAAGCGTAAGCAGGCTTCTTTTAGAAGTATACGCTATATTTTTCTTGAAAAACAGAAAGGGCATTCCACCGGGAACCACAGTATTCTTCTCCGAAGTTTGGTCAACACTTACTGAACTTGACTGCAAATACGGAATGTTCTTTCCATTGATCTCATAATTCAACACTTTGAAGCTCTTCTCCGAATCGGGCAACAGCAATACATTGGTAAATGGAGAGCCCGGAACATATAAGTTTCGAACCCACTTTTTCAATTCCACTCTAGTTTTAGTATCGGTATAAATCATCAATGTTTTATAGTCAAGCATTTTATTAAACAGCAAAACATTCCCTGCATCGCGAGGGCTTACATCCCCCATTGCAAAACTAGGCACCGAAACCATCTTGGGTTGAAAGTTGTCGCCGGCTGCTTGCAAGCTTGGGCTTTGCGTATTGTTGTTCAGCATGGCTGCTTGTCGGGCACGATCTGCCGCATTCTGCGTTGCAATAGAACTTGCTGTTGGATTGTAGGCTCCTACTCTTTCTCCCGCTCCTCTGGTAGTGGAAATGACCGGAGTAACAGGCTGTTGTTGCGAAGTGCCTGTTCTGGCTAACGAGTTTCGTTGAGAAGGATTGGTAAGCCCATTATTAATGGTTCCTCGGTACATACTGAAATTGTTGTACAAATCGCCCACAAACATGATCGACCCTTTTTCTAACACTTTAAAATAGCGAAGTTGAAGGGTATTGGTTACTTCTGTAAATGGGATGCTGTAAACCCCCGATTTCAAATCCTTCTTGTACTTTTTATCAATATCGTGTGTAATAATCGTGTCCCATACTTTTTTACCGGGTGTCCAAAATCCGGCCAAAACCCCTTCCACGTTCTTGGTATAAAAATCTTGATAGACACTGCCAATAGCAAGTTGTTTCGAACCGGCATTCCAATCGAACAACAATTCAATGGGCTTGTATTGCTTAATATAAAGTTCTGCAAACTTCGGCCCTTCGTTGGTTCCGTTCACATAGTAGAGTTTCACCTTGGTGCCAAGTTTGTAATTTGAAGCGATATCATGAACCGCTATGAAAAGTTCCCCACCCGGCGCCAAATAGGGTGCAGAAACCGTTTCCAGTTCAGCTTCTAACGGCAGATAATTGCTGTAGCGCTTCTCCTCTCCACCAACTTCATTCAAAACAATTCCTTCAAACAATACTTGCTGCGTTGAGAATCCGCTTACGATTCTGTAGGCAAGAAACTTATTCCGATCTTCTGTTGTAACCAATTTGTACAGTGCAGAAGAGCCATAGGATGCGAGCGGTGTAGCATCCAGTTCTCGAGTTGCTCCAACTTGCGATCCGGTTGAATCAAGCACGGTGCTGGTCAATACCAGTTTTCGATCAACAATGCTTTGTACTATGAATAAAAGCTCATTGTTTTCTGCAAAAAGGTTTACTGCTTGCAATGTGCTTGCATTGATAAAGGGGAGCGGAATTGACTTTTCAAACAATCCATCATTATTGAACTTGATTACCTGTGGATCTGCGTTAACCGGAGCATAGTAGAGATAATAGCATGAACCTAATTGTCCAATTATTTGAACATTATCATTGGAATGAATTGGGAAAGGAAATTTAGGAAGGTATTTTACATGTTGAGCTGAACTTTGAAGCACACTCAACTGTAAAATAAAGAGACAGAAAAAGGCCAGTAGTAAACTGCGCTTCATAAACAATTTCAGGAATGGTTGACTTATTTAAATTTACGTAATATTAATATGGAACGTTGCTAATATTAACACAAAATGGAAACAATTATAATAGCCGGAGGTTCGGGATTGGTGGGAAAAGATTTAGCGAATCATTTTGCTTCAAAGGGGCATAGGGTGATCATTTTAAGTAGGGAGAAGCGAACACCAACCAATGGCATAGCCTATGCCGTTTGGGACACACGCACACAAACAGTGGATGCACAGGCACTTGCGCAGGCAACCGTTGTGATAAACTTAGCGGGTGCAGGTGTGGCTGATAAGCGCTGGTCGCAAGAAAGAAAGCAAGAAATCTTGGAAAGCCGCGTGCAAAGTGGTCAAACCCTGACGAAAGCCCTCACTTCCCTACCAAATAAAGTTCACACTTTTATTCAGGCTTCTGCTATTGGATGGTACGGAGCCGATCCGGTTGTTCCAAACCCTCATCCCTTCTCGGAGGAGGCCCCGGCCGATACAGAGTTTTTAGGCGCCACCTGTAAAGCTTGGGAGGAAAGTATTGCAGCACTCAAATCTACTACTATAAGAACCATCACTTTCCGTATAGGGATTGTGTTAAGTAAGAATGGTGGAGCTTTCAAAGAGTTCTACAATCCGGTTCGCTTCAGAATTGTACCTACGCTAGGCAATGGTAAGCAAGTTGTAAGTTGGATACATGTGAAAGACTTGGTGGGAATGATTGATTATGCCATTGCTAGTCCAACTGTTCAGGGCGTTTACAATGCAACGGCGCCCGCACCTGTAAACAATCACACCTTGATGTCGGTGCTTGGTCAAATTGCCTGCGGCAGTTTATACATACCGGTACCTGTTCCTTCCTTTGTATTGAAAATAATGCTGGGTGAAATGAGCATAGAGGTTCTGAAAAGTGCAACGGTTTCCGATAAGAAAATACTCTCTGCCGGATACCGATTCCAATTTCCGACTATTGATGTGGCGATTAAGGAATTGTTGAATAAGAACGAGCCGGGCAATTAATAATTAATAAGTAAACAGCCGGCAGTCAGGTTGATTGAATTTCGGCGGCTAATTTGTGGGAATCTGTAGTAATCTGGGCTATCTGTGGTAAAATAAGGACCGTGTAAAGAAGAACGGGAAATACAATAGCTTCTACCAATATTTTATCATCAAAATTTTCGATTAGTTTACTTTACCGCAACGAGTAGAAGCCCTTCGACTAGGCCAAAGGCCTGGCTCAGGGAACACGCAAAGTTTTGACTTTTTGAATACTGCACCTTGTGTTCAGTTGAGTTTTTCAAAGTGGGCACAAGCTTACGCTTGCGCCAGCCATCTTTTTTCAGCAAACAGCAAGCTTACGCTTAAACCTAACTCCGCGAGCTTACGCTCGCTCCGCCGAGGTGAAAAAGAAAACAAGCATAAAAGCTAATAAGAAAAAACTCCTCCGTGCCGCTGTGACTCCGTGGTTCTGTATTCCCCCGCGAAGCGGCCTCTGCGTTCTTAAGTAAAAGACTCTCCGAAACTCTTGCTGCCAAATACTTAACTAACTACAGCCACTCCAACCTCCAACCACAATAACTTTGCGTTCCGGCTGTTCCCCGCGAAATGAACAACAATGCAATCAAGTTCACTTACTCACTACACACATACTCCAGAGCCCTCAATTATTAATTATTAATTATTAATTGCTAATTATTAATTCTTCAAGTCCACTTTTTTGAAATACCTCATAACCAGCACCGCCATCAGCACAAAATAGATTGCTGCGCAAATCAGCAAACTACTGTCTTCCACATTTCTTTGTGCCATCATTCTCGGAATAAAAGGATTGGGCACCAGTGAATCTGTAGATTCTAAGGGAAGAAAATATCCAACTTTTGAGTTGTTCCTGATCAAAGAAACCCAAAGCAAATTATCAATGATGAATACGAAAGCAAAGTAAATGATAATAGCTAGGCCGGTTCGTTTGATTAGAAAAGCAATGACCAATGCCACCATCAAGTATTGAAGTGACATTAAGAAGAAAAAGCCTATGTATTTCATACCTTCAAAAAGATGGCTCGTGTCTTTTGAAAAAATCAATCCAACTACAAGCGCCGAAAGAATCACAACAAGGGTAGCTGCAATTGCCAATACCAATCCCACCAGCATTTTAGAAAGCATGAACTCCTCTCTCGACAGCCCATCGATAATATTTTGACGATGAGTTCTATACTGCACTTCATTGGTAACAAGAAGTATCAGTAACATCCCAACGAGGATAAAAAACAATCCACCGAACCACGACGCGCTGTGCCAAATTTTTGGGAAGAAGGAAGGATTATCGAGCAAGGAAGAGATCATTTTCCCTTGCGCATTGTTATCGACCGACTCGTTGTATTTGTCAATGAAAAAATAAAAAGTCAATGGAAACAAAAGAACGAACCCCCCAAACAAAATCCAGAAAGTTCGATAGGATCTAACTTTTAACCATTCTATTTTTAATAAATGCATGATTACTTGTTTTGGGTGAGTTCAAAGAATTTAGTTTCGAGGCTTTTCTTTCTTAGCCGCAAATGCTGCAATACAATACCTTTTGAAAAACAGAATTGATTCAAGCTCTCCATTGATACCATTCCTGTAGTAAAGTAAAGTTCCAAGAATTGAGATTGAGGCACCATTCTTACAAGCTCCGGATAGTCTTTCAAAAGTTCTGCCAGCGCGTCCAAATTTGTAGAGGCAACTTCTACAATATCTTCATTCACTAAAATTTCATCTACATTACCCGATGCCAATAGTTTGCCTCTTTGTAATATAGCTACATGCGTACAAACCTTTTCAACTTCATCAAGCAAATGGCTGGCCATGATAATGGTTTTGCCTTGCTTATACAATTGAATGATCAAATTGCGGATTTCAGCAATCCCCACAGGATCGAGCCCGTTGGTAGGTTCATCAAATACCAATACGGTTGGGTCGCCCAACAAACAAGACGCAATGGCCAATCGTTGTTTCATTCCTAAAGAATAGGTGCTGAACTTGGAATCCTTTCGTTCGGTGAGTGCTACCAATTCCAATACTCGGTCAATATCCGATTCGGGAACGCCTTTGATCGCCGCTGCAATTTTGAGGTTATCGACTGCACTGAGATACGCATAGAAATTAGGAGTTTCTAAGAGTGTACCAATTTTTTTGCGGAGAGCCGCACTGGCCGGTTCGTTAAAAAAAGAGAAATCACCTCCACTGGGCTGGAGTACATTCATGATAATACCCAGCAAAGTCGTTTTCCCGCTTCCGTTAGGACCTAAAATCCCAAAAACGCAACCTTCCGGCACTTCAAAGCTTACATCTTGCAAGGCTTGAATGCGACCATACTTTTTAGATAGATGTTGTAATGTTAAAACAGACATGCATGCATTCTTTCCTTCAAGATAAGAAAATTATGCATGCATGAATAAATATGTGGCGAATGCAATGTTTTAATTACGAACGGGACGTCCACTCTTAAGAACGCTTTGTAAACGCTCTAGGGTTTTACGTTCCCCCGTTAAACTCAGAAAAGCTTCGCGCTCGAGATCGAGTAAATATTGTTCTGAAACCAAGGTAGGTTCACTCAAATCGCCACCGCACATCACGTAGGCGAGTTTTTTCGCCACCAATGCATCGTGATCCGTAGCATATCCACCGGTATTCATAGCATGGATACCAGATAAAAGAGCACCCAATGCAGACCTGCCGAGAACCTTGACGTCTTTTCGTTGTGCAGGCATGGTATACCCTGCTTCAAAAAGCTCCATTACGGAACGTTTCGCTGCAGCTACCCTTCTGCTTTGATTCATGATGATTTCATCTTGCCCTTTTCTTAGAATTCCTAAACCGTATGCTTCTTGAGCAGACGTAGCAACTTTGGCTGTTGCAATGGTGAGGAATCTGTTTTTAAGGGTGATGGTTTCAGGTTCGTCTTCGTGCATTTCATCGGCAGCTCTCAACACAAATTCCTTGGTACCACCGCCACCTGGAATCAAGCCCACACCTAGTTCAACAAGTCCGATATAAGTTTCTGCCGCAGCGCAAACTTTATCGCTGTGCAAACTCAATTCACAAGCACCTCCTAAAGTAAGCGCATGTGGTGCTACCACTACCGGCACCGAAGAATAACGGGCACGCATCATTGTATTTTGGAACAAGCGAATGGCCATGTCTAATTCATCGTACTCTTGCTCAATGGCCAGCATGAAAATCATGCCTACGTTGGCTCCTGCACTAAAATTCAAGGTATCATTGGCAATTACCAAGCCTTTGTATTTCGATTCGGCTAAAGCAATGGATTGTTGAATTCCTTCCAACACTTCTCCACCAATGCTTCCCATTTTAGTTGACCATTCTAAGCCTAAAACATCGTCGCCTAAGTGGTAGGTTCTGCAGGCACTGTTCTTCCATACCGTCTGATGCTCGAAATGCTTCATTACAATGAAAGCATCGCCACCGGGAAGAGCTTTGTAGCTTTTACTAGCAACATCATAACAATAACGCTTGCCTTGTTCTACTTTATAGAAAGAAGTGACGCCGCTAGCCAACATTTCATCGATCCATGCAGGCACTGCATACCCGGCTTTTTTCATTTTATCTGTAGTTCCGGGAACACCCAAAACATCCCAGCTTTCAAACGCACCAATTTCCCAGCCAAAACCGGCCATCATGGCGTCATCTACTCTAAACAGCTCATCGGCGATCTCCGGTATGCGGTGAGCGATATATGAAAACAAGCCATAATGAAAATGACGGTAGAAATCACCGGCTTTGTCCATCCCGGTACACAAGGCTTTCAAGCGTTGCTTCAAATCGTCAATAGGCTTAGCCGCTTCCACCGTAGCGAATTTCGGTTTCTTTCTTGCTTCGTATTCCAAGGTTTTCAGATTCAACACCTGAATTTCCTTTTCACCACCGGCACCTTTTATTTTCTTGAAAAAACCTTGACCGGTTTTATCTCCCAGCCAATTGTTTTCTACTACTTTTTGTAACCAAGAAGGTATTTCGAACAAGGCTCTTTGTTCATCATTGGGACAATTTTCCGCAACACCTTTCGCTACTTTCACCAATGTGTCAATACCTACTACATCTGCCGTACGGAAGGTGGCAGACTTTGGACGGCCAATGATGGGCCCTGTTAATGCATCAATTTCGTCGATGGTCAATCCCATTTTCTCGACCAAGCCGAATATGGCCATCATTCCAAAAACGCCAATTCTGTTGGCAATGAAAGCAGGTGTGTCTTTACACAATACGGTTGTTTTACCAAGGGTAAGGTCGCCATAGTGCATGAGAAAATCAACGATCTCAGGGTCGGTATGCGGTGTAGGAATGATTTCCAGCAACCGCAAATATCGAGGAGGGTTGAAGAAGTGGGTACCACAAAAATGCTTTTTGAAGTCGTCGGAACGTCCTTCCAACATCATGTGTATGGGAATACCCGAAGTATTAGAACTGATGAGAGTACCGGGTTTGCGGTACTTTTCTACTTCAGTAAATATGAGTTGCTTGATGTCTAATCGCTCTACAACTACCTCAATGATCCAATCACATTGAGCGATTTCTTTCATATTATCAGTGAAATTACCGGTGCTGATTCTTTTGGCTACATCTTTCGTGTAAACCGGCGATGGGTTTGATTTGATGGCGGATTGTAAAGCGTCGTTTACAAGTTTGTTGCGAGCGGCGGCATTGGTTGACTCTGTGGCTTCTTTGGGAACCATGTCTAACAGCAATACTTGAACTCCTACTCCGGCAAAATGGCAAGCAATTCTTGACCCCATTACTCCGGAACCTAAAACGGCTACTTTTTTGATGCTACGTTTCATGAACGAAGATTTTTAAAATATGACAGCAAAATTAGTTAGTTATGCAACTAATTCTAAATCGAAGATAACTATAAAATTGAGAGCATAAAATAAAAGATGGAAAAAAAGAACTGTAGTTTTTGCATTTTTTGGGGGTCTGGAACAAAAGTTTTAAAAATATTTTATTGCCTCTGTAAAAATATTTTTTTGATTACTACTGAATTACACTTAGCAAAATATATAGATAATTGGATGAATTAGAAAAAAGCTTTCTGTATTTTTATCTAGTTATTGTTCAGTAAATTAGGTTTACTTTCAATGGATGGAAGTACGATCTGAAAACACTACAATAGCGCGATAAAAGCATCGTTTTCAGTGTATCAGATTCGTATCTGCATTACTAAATTGATCGGCATCCATGGAGAATTCCATAAGTTTACCTCGTTGGCAACAAATGCTAAAACAAGCAATAAGTTGGGTCAGAATTGTTGAACACAAAGACGGGCAGCGATTCATTGACCGTTACAAATTGGCACAATTGATCTTGCTTGGCATTTTTACGCTTTCCTGCATCTTCAATTACTTATCAGATATTCGCTACAGCCTAGCCATCACCATATCGGGAGCAGTGTACAGCATCTTCTTGTTAGTACTTCACAACAAAGGATACAACAAGATCACGATCATCCTTCTTCCACTTTTTCTGAATGTAACTGCCTTTCTGCTTTGTTTTGTTGAGGGAATGGGATCCGGGGCCTACTTTTTCTATTTCTTGATTGTAGTAATAGCCAATTTCATCAGTGAAAAGGAGAACTATGCAGAGATTCGCACGATTTACGCCTTCACGTTTATCATGCTTATCATCACCTTCATCGTTTGTCCTAAAGGAAGCACGCTTCAAAATATTGATCAGGAAAATGAGCAAATAAACCTATTGATCAACGCAGTTGTGTCGTTTGTAATTGGCGGTGTTCTCTCTTATCATATGATGAAAGACAATTTCATCAAAGAAAAAAGCCTTGTTAGCAAGCAACGCTACCTTGATTCCGTTTACAATACCTCTCTCGATGCAGTTTTCATCATGGATTTAAAAAGCGGTTTCATTACTGACTGTAACAACCAAAGTGTAAAACTATTCCAAGCAGGACGCAAAGAGGAGATCGTAGGAACTACTATCAGTAATCTGTTCATTGGTTTGTCGCCCGAGCAATCTGCCTCTTTCAATGCAGCACTACACGACGACACCGACGAACCTTGGCAAGGCGAATTGAACTGTGTTACTAAAGAAGGGAAATCCTTTGCAGGCTATGTAAGCATTGTTCCTATCACTATTGAAGGAAAAGATTTTAAGAAGATCAATGTATTGGACTTTAGCGATATCAAAGAGGCTCGGGCTGCATTAGAAACCGCCAAAGAAAAAGCAGAACAAGCGGTATTTGCCAGAACGCGCTTTGTGTCGAATATGAGCCATGAATTGCGCACTCCATTAAATGGAATCATCGGTACCGCTAATTTATTGCGTCAAGAAAAATACCTGCCTGAGCAAAAGCAATACTTTGAAGTTTTGAAGTACTCTTCAGAACACATGTTAAATTTGATCAATGAGATTTTAGATTTCAGCAAAATTGAAGCGGGTAAAATGGATTTGGAACGTACCCCATTCGATTTATGGAAAAACATTACCACTATTCAACAACTCTTCGAAAAACAATTCGAAGAAAAGAACATTGAGTTAAAAATTAATGTAGACCCCAGATTACAAAATAAAAATTTCATTGGTGACCCAACTCGCTTGAATCAAGTATTGAACAACTTGGTTTCAAATTCTTTGAAATTCACGGAGCAAGGGTCGGTTGAAATGAAGGTTTCACAAATCACTCAAAATAGCCACGCTTGCACCATTCGCTTTGAAGTGAGGGATACCGGCATTGGCATTCCTCCTGAAAAACAGCAAACAATTTTCGACTCTTTCACACAAGTTGAATCTGCCACAACACGAAAATTTGGTGGTACAGGTCTGGGCTTAACAATCAGTTCCAAAATTGTTGAGCTGTATGGCGGAAAGCTGCAAGTAGACAGTGTAGCCAATCATGGTTCTTGCTTTTACTTTACGATTCAACTCGATTTAGACCACAAACCAGCCTCCTATGTAAATGAAGAAGTGGTTCGTGAATTGAAACCATTGAAAGGCTTGCGCATTTTGATAGCTGAAGACAATCCAATCAACATGTTGATCGCAAAAGCAGTGCTTGATAAATGGGATGTTGTGTTAACTGAAACTGTGAATGGTAAAGAAGCTTGGGAGATGTTTCAAAACAATACCTACGATGCTTTGCTGGTTGACTTGGAAATGCCGGAAATGGACGGACATGAACTACTGGCGCATATCAGAAATGTAGACACCAAAATACCGGTGATTGCATTTACAGCAGCTTTATATGAAAACATGCAAGCCCACTTGATCAATTCAGGTTTTAACGACTATGTTCAAAAACCTTTCCGACCAGAAGACTTGCATGCGAAATTAGCTCTATATACCGGCCGCGCTTAGCTTACACCAGCACCCGCATTGATCATTGATTCGGGACTTACAAAATGAAGTTTTCCTTCACTATCAGAAGCCATTAAGATCATTCCATTGCTTTCAATACCGCGCATTTTTCTTGGCTCCAAATTAGCCACCACTACCACTTGCTTGCCCACAATTGCTTCCGGCTGAAAATGCAATGCAATGCCGCTTACAATGGTTCTAATTTCAGAACCCATATCAACACTTAATTTCAACAACTTATCGGCCTTCGGAACCTTTTCAGCGGCCTTAATTGTTCCAACACGTAAATCTATTTTGGCAAAATCATCAAAAACGATGGAAGGCTTCGCCGCTTGCTCTTCTTTCTTCGCTTCAACTGTTGGAGCAGAAGCTGCTGTTGCCTTTGCTAAACTGTCTTTCAACTTTTGAATTTGAGCCGCAATTTCCTCGTCTTCGATTTTTCTGAACAACAATTGAGGTTCTCTTAAACTGTAGCCCACGCTCAATAGTTTCAGCTTGCCACCATTTTCCCAATCCAAAATCTTATCTACCACTTTCATCATGTGCAACATGGTTTTTGCGGTATTGGGTAAGAACGGATTAATAAAAATGGCCAAGTTGGCACTTAATTGCAAACACAAATGCATGCAATTATCGATCAGCTTTTGAGCGGCAGGATCCTCATTAAGGCGCTTGGCCACAATCCACGGCTCTTTTTCTTGCATGTAACGATTACCGGCTCTTGCCAAATCTATTACTTGATACAAGGCTTCTCGAAACTTGTACTGCTCTAGTAATTGTTCAATGGTTGTTTTGGTTTTGGCAATGGTTTCTATGATAGCCTTGTCTTTTTCATCCATCACATCGGCATGCAATGCAGGCACTTTCCCTCCGCAAAGTTTGTGCATCAATACCCAAGTTCTATTCACATAGTTACCAAAAATGGAAACCAATTCACTGTTAACAGCATCCTGAAATCCTTTCCAAGTAAACTCACTGTCTTTTGATTCCGGAGCAATTTGTGTTAAATAGTAGCGAAGCATGTCTACACATTGTCCGCCCCCATTTTCTTTCTTCACAAAATCGTTGATAAAGTCTCGCATATCCAATTTCCAACCACGACTGGTGCTCATTTTATCCCCTTCCAGATTCAAGAACTCATTTGCTGGAACATTCGTAGGAAGAATATTGCCATGCAATTTCAACATGATGGGGAAGATAATACAGTGGAATACGATATTGTCTTTTCCGATGAAATGCACTAGCTGTGTGTCATTATCGTACCAATACGGTTTCCAATCTTTATCGTTATCAATGGCCCATTGTTTGGTGGCACTCACATAGCCAATAGGCGCATCGAACCACACATACAATACTTTACCGGTTGCATCGGGCAAGGGCACTTGAATACCCCAGTCTAGATCGCGGGTTACAGCCCTGCTTTGTAAACCTCCTTCGATCCAGCTTTTGCATTGGCCAACCACACTGGCTCTCCAATCGTCTTTATGTTCTTCTAAAATCCAATTGCGTAAAAACTCTTCGTGTTTTCCTAAAGGAAGGTACCAATGACTGGTTTTCTTTTTTACAGGCGCTTGCCCACTTAAAGTACTAACAGGATTGATCAATTCATCGGGACTCAAGGTTCTCCCACAATTCTCACACTGATCACCGAATGCTCTGTCGCTGCCACAATTTGGGCAGGTTCCTTTAATATAGCGATCTGCCAAAAAACTATTGGCAGCTTCATCAAAATATTGTTCTGATTCTTTTACCTCTAGTTCACCACGATCGTGTAGATAGGTGAAGAATTCGCGGGCTGTTTCATGATGAATAGGCTCACTGGTACGGTGGTAGATATCGAAGCTCATCGACAAGTCTTCAAAATCTTGCTTCATTGCTTCGTGATATTTATCGATGATTGCGCGAGGGGTTGTTCCCTCTTTGGTAGCTTGAATAGGAATGGCAGTTCCATGTTCATCGCTTCCACATACAAACACAACATCTCTTTTCTGTGATCTTAGGTAGCGAACGTAAATATCAGCTGGGATATAGGCTCCGGCCAAATGCCCCACGTGCTTCAAACCATTTGCATATGGTAATGCAGACGTAACTAAATATCTTTTCGGTTGACTCATAACTCTTTTCGTATTAAGGAATGCAGGCTTTTGCCGATTCAATAGAACCGCAAATTTACCTAAATAGGAAGGAATGCCCAAATCAGCACAAGAACGGGGTAAAATGCCTATTTTTAAAGAAAAACAATGGGAAGAGGGAGATTAGAAGCCTTTAGTGATGGCGTTCTTGCCATTATCATCACTATCATGGTTTTGGAGCTAAAAGTTCCACACGATGCAAGTATAGAAGCACTGTTGCCGTTGGCTCCGGTTTTTTTGAGTTATGTACTCAGTTTTTTATACGTGGGTATTTATTGGAACAATCACCATCACTTATTACATACAGTAACCAAGGTAAATGGCCCGGTTTTATGGGCGAATATGGGCTTGCTATTTTGGCTGTCGTTACTCCCCTTTGCAACTGCTTGGATGGGAGAAAATCATTTCGGCAAATGGCCTATGGTATTGTACGGAATTGTATTATTTATGGCGGCTTTGTTTTATTTCTTGCTCACGAAGGCCTTGGTACGGATCCACGGAAATGAATCGGTGGTGGTAAAAGCCGTTGGAAATGATTTCAAAGAAAAAATATCCTTGTTTATTTACTCTGCCGCCCTCGTTTCAAGTTTCTTTATTCCCTATCTTGGATTTGCCCTGTATTTTGTGGTAGCCATCATTTGGCTGATACCCGATAGAAGAGTAGAACGAACCATCAATGAATAGTGGAATCGATTCAAAATAGCATTATTTTTACGATACGTTAAGCGCTCGAAAAGTGAAAGTAGAAAGAACCGAAATAACACCCCGGCTGAACAGCTATGTGTCTGTAATTGAAAGAGAAGAGTCCTTCTTTCAATCACCCTTCCATTATCATCCTGAACTAGAATTGGTGTACGTATTGGAAAGTCATGGCAAAAGAATCATTGGAAACACCGTAGAACCCTTTGATTCCGGCGATATGATTTTTATTGGTTCTAATACACCGCATGTATGGTTGAATGATGAAATATATTACAGCGGCCTCGATAAACTTAAAGCCAAAGCGATCGTAGTATACTTTAATAGAGATATTTTCAGCGATACCTTTTATGCGTTGAAAGAAGTAAAAAAGATAAAGGATTTATTTGCCGGAGCAGTAAGAGGGATTAAAGTAACCGGAAAAACACATGGTTTATTGGATAAGAAGCTAAGAGAGTTGGCAAAAAAGAAAGACTTCGAAATCATCATTGGTTTATTGGAAGTATTGTCAATTTTAGCAGATAGTAAAGACTTGGAGTATATCAACAAAGAATCCTATACCCCCGCCAATACACAGTTGCACAATGATCGAATAACGGAAGTATTGAACTATGTGAAGCAGCACTTTAAGCGTGATATATCGCTTCAAGAAGTATCGGATCTCGCGCATTTAACACCTCAAAGTTTTTGTAGAATATTTAAGAAGCGAATGCAAAAACATTTTATTGAGTACTTAAACGAAGTACGTATTGCGCATGCCTGTAAATTGTTGTTAGAAACAGACCTGAGTATTTCAGAAATTGCTTTTGAGTCGGGTTACAAAACTGTTTCCAACTTTAATAAGATATTCAAGAAAATGACCGATGCCTCGCCGCTGACGTATCGGAAGAAAATCAGTTGAGAAGTTAAGAATTAAGAAGTAATAATTAATAATGGGGCTTTAAAAAGCGAGGCCGGGAAAGAGAAATATTATCGCTACAATTAACCACCGAAGTTTACTTGAGCTAAGCAAAACAATGAAAAGTGCCAGTATTCTTAATTATTAAATGTTAACTATTAATTACTTTCCAACATGACAGCTCCTTCACTACCCAAACGGTCGCTTGCTCTCGATGCCATGAGAGGGTGGATCATGGTGTTATTGGCATTAGAGGCAACCGGCTTGTATGAACACTTAGCAACAGCCGGCTCAGGCACATTCATGGCCGCACCATTAGAACAGCTTTTCCATCATCCCTGGAATGGTCTGCGTTTTTGGGATCTGATACAACCGGCATTTATGTTCATGTCGGGAACTGCACTCGCCTATTCTCTACATACACAAAAACAAAAAGGAATGAGTTGGGGCGATTCCTTTAAAAAAGTATTGAAACGAAGTGGTTGGTTATTTTTCTGGGGTGTATTGGATTATGCTGTTCGGAAAACAGGCCTGAGTTTTGAATTGTGGGATGTTCTAACACAGCTATCGTTTACCACGCTAGTAGCATTTTTGATCTTCGAGTTTTCAATTGTAAATCAGATACTAGTGTCAATCGGATTATTATTATTAACCGAAGCATTGTACCGATTTACCAATATTCCCGGCTTTGATCAGCCCTTTACAGATCAGCACAATTTCGGGAACTATATGGATTGGATTTTGATGCGAAAAATAAATCAAGGAGGCTGGGTGGCCATTAATTGCATTCCTACTGCCGTTCATACCATTGCCGGAGCTGTATGTGGTAAACTTTTACTTCAAGATGAAAGCAAAGCACTCAAACAATTTGCTATAGCAGGCATTGTTTGCTTAATAGTAGGCTTCAGCTTAGATTGGGCACACATCACTCCCATCATCAAACGAATTGCGACCAGCTCTTTTACAGTAGCTTCCTTGGGATGGTGTTTATTAATCATGGTTTTCTTTTATTGGTGGATCGATATTAAAGGGCACAATAAATACCTTTTATTTGTTCAGGTAGTGGGCATGAATTCGTTGTTCATTTATCTCTTCTTTGAAATTGTAGGGCATCGTTGGTTTACGGGTTATGTAAGTTTTATTGGCACTGAACTACTCTCTTACATTCACACACCTCAATTGCTGGCAGCTGTTTTGGCATCGCTATTGGTATTTGCGTTGGAATGGGGCATGCTGTATTTTTTGTATCGGAAAAGAATATTTTTTAGAGTATAAGATTTAAAAGACCTCGAAAGTAACTGCGGCATTTTCGATCTTAGAAACCAAAGCATTTTTTTACCTTTGGGTATGATCAGTTACAACTCTAAGGAATGGTGGTATTTTATCTTTAAACTGCATAGAGGTGATACCATTAAAACGCTTTTTATATTCATGCTTATTCTGGCCGGCTTTACGGCTTTGGTAGCCTGGTTAGAATTGTATCATTGGAAACTTCCCAAAGATCACCCCCTTCGTAGTTTAAGTCTGCTACACACAAGTCTTAGCTTTGTATTGAGTTTGTTGCTTGTGTTTAGAACCAATACTGCTTATGATCGCTGGTGGGAAGGAAGAAAATTATGGGGCGGCTTGGTGAATAGCAGCCGAAACATGGCCATCAAAATAAATGCGCTGATTCCGGTCACACACAAAGAGCACCGCGATTTTTTCAGAAAAGCCATCCCACTCTATGCAAAAATTTTAAAATCGCATTTGGCCCTCGAAACAACTCGATTGGAATTAGACAGTGAAGCCCATCCGGAGCTCGGAAACCTTGATTACAGCAAACACTTGCCAAATCAAGTAGCCATGCTTATCGCCAAACGATTGTTTCGTATACAACAAGAGGGCATCATTACTCCCGAGCAGCTATTGATGTTGAACAATGAACTTAATAATTTTACCGATACATGCGGGGCCTGCGAACGAATCAAGAACACCCCCATTCCGCTTTCGTACAGTGTATTCATCAAGAAATTCATCTTTATCTACAGCGTAACGCTGCCTTTTGGGTATGTTTTCAATTTAGAATTTTGGGCCATCCCGGTGGTATTGTTCATTTTCTTTGTGTTAGCAAGTCTGGAACTCATAGCAGAAGAAATTGAGGATCCTTTCGGTGGCGACGAAAACGATTTACCACTTGAAAAGATCGTAGGAACCATTACCCGCAATATTGAAGAGTGTTTGGCATGATTTTTCCGCCTTTACCGGGTTTAACGCCTACTTTACACAGGTAAGGCAGCAAACCAGTACCTTTGCGGGTCTTATATCATGATGAAACGCATATCCATATTCTTATTAATAGTCCTTAGTTTCTATAACAGCCGTGCCCAAGTTTGTACAAATTTGGGACAGAACCCAAGTACCGCTTTTCCGGTTTGTGGGGTCGACACCTTCACCCAAAGCACCGTTCCCTATTGCGGAGGTAAAACCATTCCAAGCCCATGCACCAATGCTACGCTCACTGATCAAAACCCTTTTTGGTACAAGTTTACTTGCTATCAAGCCGGCACTTTAGGTTTTGAAATCATTCCAAATGATTTAGCCGACGACTACGATTGGCAAATTTTTGATATCACCGGATTAGACCCTAACTCCGTTTTTACCAACGGTACTTTATTTGTAGCCTGCAACTGGTCGGGCCGTCCGGGCATTACAGGAGCTTCTGCCCAAGGAACAACATTGGTCAATTGTGCCGGAGATGCTTATCCCACCTTTAGTTCTATGCCTACCTTGAAAAAGGACCATGAATATTTGTTGCTCGTAAGTCACTTTACAACTTTTTCTCCATCACAAAATGGATACAAACTCGCTTTCAAGGGTGGTACGGCCTCTATTACCGATCCAAAACTACCGGCTTTGCAATCAGTTCTATCGGGTTGCGGTGGTTTAACAATCGGGGTCAAGCTCAACAAAAAAATGAAATGCAGCAGCTTGGCAGCTAATGGCTCCGACTTCCAACTAAGCCCTGCAAATGGAACTATTGTGAGTGCAAAAGCAGCATCTTGCAATACCGGATTTGATATGGACTCTGTGGTACTCACTATTAGTGGTCCTTTAACTCCCGGTAATTATAGCATCACAATGAAAAATGGGTCTGATGGAAATACGCTCTTAGACAATTGCGATCGCCCCATTAATGTAGGTGAGAAAATCGACTTTGTGGTTTATCCGGTAGCCCCTACCCCAATAGACAGTATTAAACCTATTGGTTGTGCCCCCAAAGTACTTACCCTTGTGATGAAACAACCGATCCTTTGTAGTTCTATTGCTGCAAATGGTTCAGATTTTATATTGACCGGTCCTGAAACAATTCCTGTTGTAAGCGCTACAGGTAATTGCAGTGGCACCAATACCGCTTCAACAACCATTCAAATTACACTCAGTAAAGCTATTGAAGTAGGTGGCACCTATACTCTCACGCTTCAAACCGGCTCCGATGGCAATACCATACTCAACGATTGTGCGCAGCAAACACCCGCCGGTTCAGCAATTGCTTTTCTCGCAAAAGATACCGTAAATGCTGATTTTAATTATGTAACTGCCTTAGGATGTATTACCGACACCATTCACCTTTCGCATCCCGGGGGCAACGGAATTACCAGTTGGACCTGGTTCTCCAACAACACCTTAAGTTCTACTTTACAAAACCCTTCTTTATACTATACAGAATTCGGAAATAAAAGCATTCAGTTAATTGTATCGAATGGCGTTTGTGTAGACACCGTGATAAAAGTGATTAATCTCGACAATGGTATCAACGCCGCTTTCAAATATCCGGAAGTAGTTTGTCCAAGAGACGAAGCGGTGTTCGTTGATCAAAGCACCGGAAAGATCACCACGTGGAATTGGGATTTTGGCAACGGAAATACCAGCATTCTTCAAAACCCACCGGCACAAACCTATACTGCACCTACGGCTACCAAAGAGATTTTTTATAAAGCAAGACTCATCATTGGCAATAGTTTGAATTGCTTCGATACCAGCATCGTAAGCATCAAAGCCGTTAATACCTGTATCATCGCAGTGCCCAATGCATTCACGCCCAACAACGACTCGAAGAACGATTTTCTTTACCCATTGAACGCTTATAAAGCAGACAATTTGGTATTCAAAATCTTCAATAGATATGGTCAGTTGATTTACGAAACCAAAGACTGGACGAAAAAATGGGACGGCACACTCAAAGGCAATGCACAACCCACGGGAACATATGTTTGGACCTTACAATATGTAGACCGAGACACCGGAGCACCCGTTTTCAAGAAAGGAACCACCGTTTTAATTCGCTAGTGGTTTTACCGCTTGCGTAGAATGCGTTATATTTAACCAAACTAACGCATCATGAAAAAATCGGTTCTTGTAGTACTACTTTTATGTATTGCTTTTGGTTCAAGAGCACAACAAACCAGCGAAATTCATCACTTGATGGTGAATTTTCAAGCAGATTACGGAAGCCTCACTCGCTTCTATGCCATTAATCTCTCTCCCGAAAGAACCAATCGCTTAAGAACCTTTTATCAATCCTACCTCTCTCAATTAGACGCCATCAATTTTGATAAGCTCAGTAAGGAAGGACAAGTAGACTATATTCTTTTCAAAAGAGATTTGAAATTTTCATTGCAAGAATTGGAATCATCTGCAAAAGAATACGAGTCTCTCAATACATTGTTTCCTTTTGCATCAGAAATCTATTCCTTAGAGCAAACTCGCCGCAGAGGTACTACTATTAATGGCGAACAAGAAGCACGTAAGCTAATTGCTTTGCAGGGCAAACTTGTAACGGCAATTCAACAAGCCAAACAAAACAAAGCACTTCCCGAAGCACAAGCCAAACGAGCTACTGAAGCATTGATGGGCATGCAAGATGCATTGAAATCTTACTACCAATTTTACTTCGGATACGATCCCATGTTTACGTGGTGGGCCGATAAACCCTATCAAAAAACAGACTCCTTACTGAAAGCCTATACCAATTTGGTAAAAAACAATGTTGCCGTCAGCACTCAAAAAGACGATGGCAGCGGCATCATCGGCAATCCAATTGGAGCTGCGGCCCTACAAGAACAGTTGAGTTATGAAATGATTCCATATACTGCTGAAGAGTTAGTAGCCATTGCGAATAAAGAATTTGCTTGGTGTGATGCAGAAATGTTGAAAGCCAGTAAAGAATTGGGCTTTGGCGATAATTGGAAAGCAGCACTTGAAAAAGTAAAAAACTCCTACGTACCTCCCGGCGAACAACCCGCAGCTATTCTAGATCTGATGAATCAAAGTTTGGCTTTCTTGAAAAAGTACGACCTCATCACCATTCCTCCCATTGCAGAAGAAACATGGCGTATGGGAATGATGAGTCCACAACGCCAACTCACCAGTCCCTTCTTTTTAGGAGGGGAACAAATTCTGATCTCCTATCCTACCAATACCATGCAACATGAAGACAAGTTGATGAGTATGCGTGGAAACAATCCACATTTCTCTAGAGCAACTGTGCATCATGAATTAATTGCAGGTCATCACTTGCAACAATACATGAACAATCGATTTAGGGTATACCGTCAATTCGATACACCGTTCTGGACAGAAGGATGGGCTTTGTATTGGGAAATGATTTTATGGAACATGAACTTCCCTAGAAATGCAGAAGACAGAGTGGGTATGCTATTTTGGAGAATGCACCGCTGTGCCCGTATCATTTTCTCATTGAATTATCATTTAGGCAAATGGACACCGCAACAATGCATTGACTTCTTGGTTGACCGTGTAGGGCATGAGAGAGCCAATGCAGAAGGTGAAGTGCGTCGCTCCTTTACAGGTGGTTATGGCCCCTTGTATCAAATTGCATACATGATTGGAGCGTTGCAGTTTTTTGAATTGAAAAGAGAATTGGTTGATACGAAGAAAATGACCTACAAACAATTTCACGATGCGGTGATGAAAGAAAACTCCATGCCCGTTGAAATGGTGAGAGCGCTTTTGAAAAATCAACCTTTGACCAAAGACTTTGAAACCAATTGGAAATTCTACCGATTTTAAAACGAAAGCCACTTGAATTCAAGTGGCTTTTAACTTTATAAAAGATGAAGATAACACTGGCCCAAACGGAAAGCAAGAAAGGAAACATTGACACGAATATCGAACATCATATTCGTTGTATTGAATACTCAGAAGGAAGTGACCTTATCATATTTCCTGAGTTGTCCATCACGAATTACGAACCTGAATTAGCGAAAGAGTTGGCGTTTGAAATAAACGACACTCGCCTAAATGTCTTTCAAAACCTCGCAACAAAACAGCATCAAATCATTGGAATCAGTTTGCCGATAAAAACAAAGTCGAAACCGCGTATCGGGCTTTTGTTTTTTCACCCAACAAAGCCCAAGCAATTGTATGAGAAACAGTATTTACATGCCGATGAAGTTCCATTCTTTGACCCCGGAACACAACAAGTATATTTGAACGAGGCATTCAATATTGCGCCGGCCATTTGTTATGAAGTATCAGTAGCAGTTCACGCCACAGCAGCATTTCAACATCCAACAGATATTTATCTTGCATCTGTAGCAAAAACCGAAACAGGTGTAAAAAATGCGCATGCTCAACTGCAAGCGATTTCCGAGCAACATTCATGTATAGCCATGATGGTAAATGCGGTAGGGCCTGCGGATAATTTTATCAACGCCGGTCAGTCGGGAATTTGGAATAAGGGCTCAAAAATTATTGACGCCAATCAATATTTTGAACAGTTAATCACATTCGATACGATAAGCTTAAACACAACAGTCATGAATATACCCAGTTAACGGTATCCAGAAATAAGTCTCGATTGCTATTTTTGGAGAAATCAAAATAGAATGTATACTCGAAGTTTAGTCTTAACCCTAATAGTAGCGGCTTTGTTTCTGTTAAGTTGTTCAAAAAAATCTGACAGTGGTTCAGGAGGCCCAAATTCTAGTGATATAAGCCTCGTAATTTCGGGAAAAGGAGTTCGCAAAATAGCAGAGGTATTTAATTGGAATCAGGAGGACAAATGTTTTCAAAATACCGCTTCCATTGGATGGGATGGAAGCAATAGAGTTGAATGGATCCACAATTTCACGTCACTAACTACCAGTGTAGGTCTTACTTCTTATAAAGGATATAGAAGAGCATTTCATTTTACTACCGGAGACAGTTTAGCGGCGCCTACTACACCACCGAATTTCTCAGCAAAATTAGCAGGGGAGCCCGGTGATTATTACAATTACCCACAAGGGAGCACCACACTTTGGTATTACAACCCAAACTTAACCTATGAAGGTAGCAGCAAGCAATATGTGAACAGCTATGAAAGAAACGGAATCTATGCAAACGGGGACTATATAACCACTAACTACTCAGGAACCTACAAAAGTCAGAATGGAGGATTTATAAAAAATTTAAATACCTATTACAGCGTAAATGGAGTGGAAAAAGGAATCACATACTTTATTAGTTCCGGCATAGAAAAGGATTTGAGCAGATGCCAGGGTGCTGGATTGGATGCTTCCGGAAGACCTTTACTTTTCATTCTCACAGGGGATTCTATGAAAGTTGTGAATGCAGAAACGAAACTCCAAATTGCAGCAACAGCAACGAATGCCATGAGCGCTCCCTATACCTCACCCAATGCACCAAAAGGTAATTTATACGTTCACCGCAGCAAGGATCTAACAAAGTTGGTTATTACGCTAGTAGAAGCGTTACCCGCAAGCTTTAGCAATACTGAATACTACGCGGCAAGCTATGTTTTCAATGTGAATACCAATACTATTACAGCAGTTGTGCCAAGGACTTTATTGGACGACTATAGCAAGAGCTTAAATTTTAACGTTATCAAAGCCAATGACAATGGCGAATTGTTCTATGTAACTTCGAATGATGCCATCGGCAAAGTTGATGCTAGTGGAAAAGGGATCTTCAAAACTGGATTTGTTGGCAGCAAAGATATTCATGTAACATACTTCGATATTATCCAAAACAAATTATTTGTAGTTGTAGGAATCAGTGTTGACCAATATTATATAGGACAGGTCAAAAAAGCTCGATCCGCTCTCTGCGTAATTGAGTAAACCAAAATAGTAGTATTTTCGAATATGGCGACTCCTTATTCAGGCAAATACATCAATGCTTCAGGACAACAATTCCAAGCCGAATTGTTTGTGAGTTCAGTAACACTTACCATTCGTATTGTAAACGAAGGCATGCAGTCGGATATCAATTGGATTGGTGCTGAAATTTCATCAATAGAACCTTATGGCTCCGGAATAAAATTGACGCATCAAAATTTACCAGGGCAACTTATTATTACAGAACCTTTAACCATAGCTGAAATAAGAAGAGCTTTTAAACATGAGAGATTCATCAATCCAACAACGCACAAAGTTTGGGGCTCAGGTATGGCGAAACTGGTTTGGATTGGAGTGATTGTAATAGGATTTATTGCAGCTACTTATTTTCTTTTGCTACCTTGGTTGGGAGATCGGATGGCAAGAAACTTTCCCAAGGATCAAGAAATTGAATTGGGGAAGGCGATGGGAAAATCGTCGATCAGTGGTCAAGCTATTGATCAAGACGCCACTAAATGGATCAATCGTTTCTATCAATCACTGGCCTTCGATAGTACTTATCCTGTGTCAATAACAGTGGTTCGCTCTCCTATTCTCAATGCGTATGCAGTTCCCGGTGGCCCTATTGTTGTGTACGATGCGTTGTTGAAAAAGATAAAAACGCCGGAAGAATTAGCTGCTTTGTTGGGACATGAATCTTCGCATATTTCAGAACGCCATACTTTAAGAAACCTGTTTCGATCTTTGAGTCAAAAGGCTTTTTGGTTGATTCTTTTCGGATCAGATGGAGGCATGATCGCTTTTATGGCCGAACAGGGAGAGGCGCTAAAAGGGCTGTCTTATTCGCGTTCATTGGAAACGGAAGCCGATAATAAAGGAATGGAAAAAATGGCGGCATCCGGAATCGATTTACATGGAATGGCGGATCTCATGAAAATCCTCAACAGTGAAACGAAGGGAGAAGAGCCTCCTGCGTTTCTGAGCACCCATCCCATTTTTAAGGACCGAATCGAAAACATCAACGCTCAAATCAAGAAGATATCGTTGAAAGAAGTAAAAGGCAATTGGAAGCAGGTTTGGAACGAGCGCCCGGGAAGCGGAGCTAATAATTCTTGGTAAGGCTACTTTTTTTTCACTGCGAAATTTGGAAGAACGCAAAGTGTTCGCAAAGGAGCTCTGTATTTCATCCGTTTTTTATTCAACGCGATAAATCGCGTTGCTACAAACTTCCTTTTTATAAAACACCGCCGCGATAAATCGACGGCGGTCCTTAGATAGAAGCATCCCGTTTATAAATTGACCGCCTAATCTTCTGTATTTCATTCTCAAATTCCCCAATACTCAAACTAGCCAATTAGCTCTCGCATTCCCCCTGTTCTTCTCCCTCTTCTTTCTCTAAATTCCCTCTATCCTCGTTTCCTCTCATCCTCGTCTCTTCTCTTTACTGATATGCGACCCCTACAGGGTCGTATTGCTTTGTTGCGAAATTAATAGATCAATTAGCGTGCTGCGCACTATCAGGCATTTGTATCTCCTCGCATCCTCATTTCCTCGTCTCCTCTCATCCTCGTTTCCTCGCTCCTGTTTCCCCCTATTTTTCTATCTTTGCTCCATCTCCCAGCCATGAAACACACCACTCACAACCTTATAGCCTTATTAGCAGCAGCATTGCTTTTGTATTCTTGTGGTTCCTCAAAAAAGCTAGTATCAGATGAGCCTGCAGCGCACTATTTGCCAAGTTTACCACAATCGGAAATCAATATACCGGTAAAAATTTACATGAAACCACTGCTAACAATGATGGATAGTGGTACGGCAAAGCAATTTACCAACGATAAGTGGCCCGACTATACACAAAGTGGGTGCGATTTTAGGTATAAATACCGCTTCATTCGATCACCCTTTAGCTTCAGTTGCGTAAACAATAAAGTGTCCATTTCATTTAGAGGACAGTATCAAATTGCCGGAAGTAAATCTGTATGCGCATTCGACAAGCAGGTTTCACCATGGGTGGGAGGAAGTTGTGGATTTGGCAATGAGCCGCTACGACGAGTGGATGTAAGCATCGGCTCTTTTCTGGAACTCCTACCCAATCACAGCTTTAAAACCACCACTCGATTAGAACAAAACAAAGCGCTTGATAAATGCGAGGTTACGATTTTACAAACCGATATTACCGAACAAATTCTTGACAGTATTGAAGCCTCGATCAATACCTATGCAGTGGCCTTTGATAATTTCGTAAAAGCCATCAACAACCATACAATGCTAAAGCAATGGCGTTCTGAGGGAGCTAGAGTTTTTCCGTTTAGTAAATATGGCTATATCAACATCAACCCTATCCAATTCAGGATGGGGAGAATGAATATCTACAAAGACACTTTGATTTTTTCGGTAGGTTATACGGGTAGTCCCAAATTCGCTTCCGACAGCAGCAGTTTGATCAATAAAAAAGCTTTATCTCCCTTGCAAACCACTGCTGTATCCAATGGAATCAGCACCTATTTGGATGCCGTGTACCAATACAGTTTCTTAAACAAATTGCTCAACGACAGTCTTCAAAACAAGCCCTTTGATGTGGAAGGACGCACATTTGTAATTAAAGATGTTACTATTGGTGGTACCAATGCAGGGAAATTATCAATAGACATAAGTTTCACCGGAAACCGAAAAGGCGTATTGCATTTGAGCGGTACACCACAGCTAGATACCGTTTCACAAGTTTTAACCATGCCCGATATTGATTTCTCCATCGATACAAAGGATATCCTTGTGAATATGGGTAAGGGATTGTTTCGTAAGAAAATTCTAAAAACCCTCAAAGATCAAACCGTTTTCGACATTGCAGCACTTTTAGAAAGGAATAAAACGGTTATTCAAGCCCGTCTAAATCAGCAAGTTAACGCTTGGATGCAAACCACAGGCACTATTGGAAGCATCAAATTAGTAGGCTTGCTGCCCCAGAGAGAATACATTCAGGTCCAGGCATTTATCAACGGAACCCTGCAAGTAATAGCCAAACCGCCAGCCAATTTGGTAAAAGCCTTCTAATGAATAGTTTGCAGGCTTTGGCAACCAATGTTAGCGTATTCACGTAATTATTATAACATTTGCGAAGGCTAAACCAAACCATTCCCTTTGCTCACTGATAACGAGAAAATAAGTAACCTGCTCCATGGATGCCGGCAGAACGACCGTTCTTGCCAGAAGGAATTGTATTACCTTCTCCGTGGCTTTGCAATCAAGGTTTGTTATCGGTATGCATCGCACATGGAAGAAGCAGAAGAAATGATGAATGAAGGGTTTATTAAACTCTATAAAAACATTCAATTATTTGATGAAGCTCGGCAAGCAGATCTTCTGCTTTCTCTAAAAGGTTGGTTCAAGCGGATCTTGGTGAATACCTGTATCGATCATTACAGAAAAAGACACACTTCCGTAACCGGACACAGTCTTCCGGTAGAATCAGATCAAATCAAAGACAGTAGCGAAAATGGAATTGATATACTTTCTTACAAAGAAATTATTGAAGCCATTAGAGAATTATCTCCGTCTTATAGAACGGTGTTTAATTTATTTGTGATAGAAGGGTTGAGCCATGAAGAAATATCGAAGCGGATAGGCATCAGTGTGGGAGCGGCAAAAAAATCCAACTTGTCAAAAGCCAGAGAAAACCTACGAAAACTATTATCAAACAAATCGAATTTTAACAGCTATGTTTCCCCTTTCTGACAACGATATGGACCAATTCAGCCGGGAAGCTGCTGAGCAGTTTCAACCTGAGCCTACGGCAGCAGGTTGGGATGCTTTGGAGAAATCTTTGGACAAGGAAATGCCTACAGACCAAGAGCGCAAGCGTAGACGTCTGTTGTGGATCCTCCTTCCCTTTCTATTAATCGGAAGCTTGAGCGGTTGGTGGTATTGGAGTGCTACTCAGTCAAATAATGATACTATTGCAGTCAATTCTAGGGCGATTGAATCAACTACTCCAAGTACAGATCAAACTCGTACAGCCAAAACGGCTTCCGGCGAACAACCAACAATTGTTTCCGAAGATCCATCTGATGCGCCTAAAACTATAGAACCCGAAAGCACATCATCGAAATCATCTTCCAATAAACCAAGTTCAAGTACTGAGGATCAAAAACAAGCTGCTGAGAATTCCGCTACAATAGGCCAAACAACTGAAGCAATAGTGGAGACTGGCAAATCGAAAAAGATTCGCCTTCAAACTCAATTGCAGAAAAACCTAAATTATAACAATTCAATTCCTTCTAACTTTGAAGCTGTAAAATCGGTATCCATTTCTTCTACAAAAAATAGAAAAAACAATCAAATAGTTACGCCTACTAACAAAGGAAATCTTGCACATTCGGAATCAACAAATCTCGCAGCTTCGGAAGCTAATTACAAAGCCTCATTGATTGGTATGCCCCTTGCGTTAATTGAAAGGCCTTTCCGAATTGCACCAAGAGCCATTACTCCGATGTTTGAGAATCAGTCGGCGAAAACTACGATCAAAATTCCTTCGAAATCGAACTTCAAACCCGGCTTTAGCATCTCCTTGGTTGGAGGATTTGATTACAGCGCCATTCATGGCACAAAATCAACCAATGCCGGTTTTAATAGTGGACTCTTGTTTCAATATGATTTGAATAAACGCTGGTCAATTGTAAGTGGCGGGATCTTTACCAAGAAATTCTATGAAGCACTGCCGCAGAATTTCAATCCACCAAAACACTACTGGACTACTTATGTAACCCTGCATTATGTAGAAGGATTCTGCGAAATGATCGACATCCCTATTAATATTCGCTACAATGCTTTTGCCAAAAACAATACGCGCTTGTATGCCAGCGCAGGAGTGTCGTCTTATATCATGACACACCAGAACTACGATTACTATTATACTCGAGCCGGCCAATACACACAGAAAAATTGGGATACCAAGTCTCAATCCAATTACTGGTTTGGGGTCGCCAATATCTCTGCAGGTGTAGAACAAAAAATTGGCAATAAATTCTCCGTAGAATTGGAACCCTTTATAAAAGTTCCGATACAAGGTGTTGGCTTCGGTCAAATGGATATCACTACCTACGGAGCTATGTTTCATTTAAAATACCAACCACGCTTTAAATAACCTCCCTTTTTCTTAACACTTAAAACCAACTGTTCATGAAGCGCACTTTATTTCGCATATCCATCATTGTTGTTATAGGTGGATTGCTTGTTTTCTCTGCTTGCAGCAAAGGAGGAGGCGACGGCACTACAGGAAGCTCTTGTACCGGCGTAACCATTGGTGTAGATGCAACCATTACCGATTCAGATGCCGGGAGTGCTACCGGAAGCATTAAAGTAACCGCAGCAGGTGGGTCAGGCACTTTCACCTACAGCATCAATGGCGGAACTTTTCAAACCAGCAGCACTTTTGCTTCACTCGCAAAAGGAACTTACACGGTGGTTGCTAAAGACGCTAAAGGATGCACCGGAAGCGGAAGCTTCACTGTAGGAGAAAAGAATAATTGCACGGGCGTGAACATTGTTGTAACAGCTACAGGAACAAGCTCTGATCCCTGTACTGCTTCAGGAACCATTGCCGTAACAGCCAGTGGTAGCACAGGCCTTACCTATAAACTCGATGCCGGCGCTTTTCAAGCGGGAGCTAATTTTTCATCGGTAGCGGTGGGAAGTCATACTATTACTGTAAAAGACGCTGCAGGTTGTACCAATAGCACAACAATAACAATTGGAACGCTTTCAGCCGGTGCTTTGTTTACCGCAGCCAAAGCTGTTATTCAAACCAATTGTGCGGTATCAGGATGTCATAGCGGCGGAACTCCAACAGGTGGATTGAATTTTACCAATGACTGTACCATTGTACTTAATAAAGACCGTATCAAAGCTAGAGCCATTGATGCCAATCCATCGATCATGCCTCCAAGCGGCAGTTTACCTCAAGTAGATAAGGATAAAATTGTGGCATGGATTACGGCGGGAGGACGTTACACGGATTAATTGATAATTAAGAATTAATAATTAATAATTAAGAATTGGGACAGCCTGTAATGGCAAGAGCCTTGGCCGCAGGCCAAAGGGAATTTAAACTGAAACCGCTCTTCTGATTTATTGAACTATTAAATACTTATTTGGGTGATAGACCTAAGGACCACCGTCGATTTATCGCGGTGGTCTTCGTTTTGAGAAGTAACTGTAGCAACGCGATTTATCGCGTTGATTAAATGAAGGAAATCATTAATTAATAATGAAACAGCCGGCAAGATCAAGAAAGAGCAGGGTGATGAACAGGGGGCGCTGCGAAACCGCTGCGAACGCTGCGCCGCCGCGGTTTAAAATGAACAATCAGACTGATTGAACAACAGCTATTAATCAGCTTAAATCCGTATTTATTTGTGTATCATTGGTGAGAATTAATAATGAATAAGTAATTATTAATAATTGGGACAGGCTGTAATGGCAAGAGCCTTGGCCTTCGGCCATAGGGAATTAATACTAAAATGGCTCTTATTAATTATTGAATTTTCAAATACACGCTTGGCTGATAGACTTAAGGACCACCGTCGATTTATCGCGGTGGTCTTCGTTTTGAGAAGTAACTGTAGCAACGCGATTTATTGCGTTGATTAAGAATCACACCTCCATTGTTTGCCCAATTTATCAATCAACTGCCTACTTTGTGAAACCAAACAGGTTCTTTTTCATCGGGGTCGCCATTGTAATTAATGAACAACTGCTCACCTGCTTTCACCTCTTTCACAACGGTGATCTTGATCGTATCATCATCGTAATCCATTTCATACAAACAATTGGCTTCGTAAGAGTGATTATAGATGGGAACATAACCCAAGGCCATACAACACTGGCCCGAAGGAGGATTCCAAATAAAGATATAGTCGTGAAGTAAGGTCTTGTCAAGATGCTCCCTATCTGCAGCACTCATCACAATAACCGGTGCAATTTCAATAATGGTTCCAAGGGTAAGGTCTTCATCAGTAAACACCCCCCTCCCCATATTTTCAGTAGGTCCAATATATAAGCAGGGCAACACCATAAGAAGTCGGTTTTGAGCGTTTATAAGAAATGTAATTAAGCACATTATCGTGAAAATCACTCAATTATTTATGTAATTTGCAGTATGAGTTTGGATTTTGAACAAGTGGATATCAAGCAAACCTTCCTCGAAATGATTCGAGCAGAAGATGTATTGAATATCCGTGAGTTCTTAAACGACCAGAACATTAGTGATGTAGCCGAACTCATCAACGACTTCCCGGAATACGAGTCACAAATTGTGGGCAATATGAGCGTTCACCGCGCTGCCAAAGTGTTCAAGATTCTGGACCTGCCCACACAAAAAACCATAATCCAAGAGCTTCCTCCTTTCAAAACAGCAGAATTGCTGAATGAACTGCCGGCGGATGACCGTACTTCATTCTTGGAAGAATTGCCCAGCGAGGTAGTAAAGGAACTCATCAAACTATTGGACCCGGAAGAACGCAAAATCACGCTATCGCTATTGGGGTACCCCGACGGCAGTGTGGGTAGATTGATGACGCCGGATTATATCGCGATTTCTATCGATTGGACCGTGGCTGAGGTATTAGAACACATTCGAACCGTTGGGAAAAACAGTGAAACCATTGATGTTGTGTACGTGGTTAACGACAAAGGTCAGTTCATTGATGATATCCGAATTCGAGAAATCATCTTGGCCAGCCCGGAAAAACTGGTAATCGACATTATCGATCACCGTTTTATCACCCTGCATGTTAACGACGACCAGGAAGTTGCCAACCAAACCTTCAAAATGAACAACAGGGTGGCCCTGCCTGTAATCGACGATAAAAATATCCTGCTTGGAATTGTAACCATCGACGACGTTTTGTGGGTTGCCAATGAAGAGTTCAGTGAAGACATGCAAAAAATTGGGGGTACCGAAGCCCTCGATGAGCCCTATTTGGAAATGCCCTTACTGAAGCTTTTCAAAAAAAGGGTGGTTTGGCTCATAGTCCTCTTTTTAGGCGAAATGCTCACTGCAACCGCCATGGGTTACTTTGAAGATGAAATAGCAAAAGCGGTTGTATTGGCCTTGTTTGTGCCGTTAATCATTTCGAGTGGGGGGAACAGCGGATCCCAAGCCTCTACGCTTATCATTCAAGCCATGGCTGTGGGTGAAATTTCAGTAGCCGATTGGTGGAGAGTATTGAGAAGAGAAATTATTCAGGGATTGTTATTAGGAACCGTACTAGGTGCTATTGGATTCATAAGAATCATGGTATGGTCCAATATTTTTCCTCATGTATACGGACCTCATTATCTGATGGTTGGAATAACCGTTGCCCTTTCTCTCTTGGGTGTGGTATTGTGGGGAACGCTCAGTGGTTCGATGCTCCCGATGCTTTTAAAAAGACTTGGCGCCGATCCCGCGGTAAGTTCCGCTCCTTTTGTGGCTACCATGGTTGACGTAACCGGATTAATTATCTATTTTTCCCTCGCTTTCCTGTTCTTGCAGCAAATACTCCAGTAATAGCGGTAAACAGGTAAATTAATAAGAATCAGCGCATAAGATTCTAATTTTATACTATTACTTTATAAAAAACGTTATAAACCTCTGAATTCTTTACCTAAACCTTAAAATTTATGTGTGGCATTGTTGGCTATACGGGCCCACGCGAAGCGTACCCGTTAATTATTAAAGGTCTGAAACGACTGGAGTACCGTGGCTATGATAGCACCGGAGTGGCACTCTTGAACGGCGGACTGAAAGTTCACAAAAAGAAAGGCAAAGTTGCTGACCTAGAAGAATCTTTGGTTGGCGTAAACGTTCATGCCCATACCGGCATCGGACATACCCGTTGGGCAACCCACGGTGAACCTAGCGATCGCAATGCGCACCCCCATGCCTCTGCCAGTGGAAAATTAGCGATGATCCATAACGGTATCATCGAAAACTATACCCAATTAAAAGGGGAATTGATTAAAAAAGGATACACTTTCAAAAGTGATACCGACACAGAAGTATTGCTGAATTTCATCGAAGAAATCAAAAGCAATAACAACTGTAATTTGGAAGAAGCCGTACGTATTGCACTTAAACGTGTAGTAGGTGCTTATGTAATTCTTTTATTGGATCAAGATGATCCTGATACCATCATCGCAGCTCGTAAAGGAAGTCCCTTGGTGATCGGCATCGGTAAAGGAGAACATTTTCTCGGATCCGATGCGAGCCCAATGTTGGAATATACCAAAGAAGTGGTGTATGTAAACGACTATGAACTGGCTATCGTTCGCCCCGATGAATTGATCCTCAAAAATCTCGGTAATGAAAAGTTGACTCCTTATGTTCAAAAGCTTGACCTCGAATTGGCAGCTATCGAAAAAGGCGGTTACGAACATTTCATGCTCAAGGAAATTTTCGAACAACCCCAAACGGTGTACGATTGTTTGAGAGGTCGTTTAGATGCTGCCAGCAACACAGTTATCATGTCGGGTGTTCAAAAACACATTGATGCATTAAAAAATGCACCACGCGTAATTATTGTGGCTTGTGGTACCAGTTGGCATGCAGGCTTGTTAGCAGAATATGTAATTGAAGAACTGTGTAGAATTCCGGTTGAAGTAGAATATGCTTCTGAGTTTCGTTATAGAAACCCTGTTATCAATAAAGGCGATGTGATCATTGCTATTTCACAAAGTGGTGAAACAGCAGACACTTTAGTGGCCATTGAACGCGCTAAAGAACAGGGAGCCATCATCTTTGGCGTTGTAAACGTGGTAGGTTCATCCATTGCTCGTATTTCAACAACCGGTTCGTATACCCATGCCGGACCGGAAATTGGCGTAGCAAGTACTAAAGCATTTACCGCACAGCTAGCTGTGTTGTATATGATTGCTTTAAAAATTGGAGTAGAAAAAGGAACGCTTGATCAATCGCTCTTCAACAAGCTCTTCAATGAATTGAATGCAATACCTGATAAAATTGCTGAGGCATTGAAACAAAGCGAGCACATAAAAAAAGTAGCCGAAAAATACAAAGACGCCAAAGATTTCTTGTACCTAGGTCGCGGCTATAATTTCCCGATTGCTCTTGAAGGTGCATTGAAATTAAAAGAGATCTCTTATATACATGCAGAAGGATATCCTGCCGCAGAAATGAAGCATGGCCCTATTGCACTTGTAGACGATCAGCTTCCTGTGGTGTTTGTTGCTACAAAAGATTCTTACCACGAAAAAATTGTAAGTAACATTCAGGAAATCAAAGCGCGCAAAGGAAAAGTAATTGCTGTGATTACCGAAGGCGACGAACTCATCAAAAGCATGGCCGATGATGTGATCGAAGTACCGGAAGCACATGAAATTGTGGCCCCAATGCTTAGCACCATACCCATGCAACTACTGGCCTACTATATAGGTGTAGTGAAAGGGTTGGATGTAGACAAACCCAGAAACCTCGCGAAAAGCGTTACGGTAGAATAACTAAAAAGCACTGTGATAGTAACAACTATCACAGTGTTGTTTTATGTACTTGCTCAATCTAACTGACCAATGAACCATATTAAGAAAAGTCCGGTACAAACACTCGGCTATAATTTTATTGGCGATACTCACATTCCTAAAGGGAAAGACGAGTATTATTTGAGAAATCAACAAAACAATAGCGGCATTCAATACCGCCGCTTAACTGCTTACGAAATTGAAGCATTGGTTCGCAACAGAAATACCTCTGATGATTGGAATAAAATTCTGGTAAACGATGCCTTCAACCCCGAACTCGTACAAAACTGTAAGTTCTTCGGACTTGTTCGCATTGGAAAATTAGAACCCTATTATTTGGAATTTCACAACCTCCGTCGCCCGGTAGGTTTGTATAACAGCACCATCATTAGTTGCGACTTTGGCAACAATGTGGTAGTTGATAACGTAAACTACATCTCACACTACATCGTTGGCAGTGATGTTATTTTGGTAAACGTCAATGAAATTGCCACTACTGAATATGCGAAGTTTGGTAATGGAATATTAAAAGAGGATGAACCGGAAAGCAAGCGTGTTTGGATGGAGATCTGTAATGAAAACGCTGGTCGCAGTATCATTCCTTTTGACGGAATGTTACCCGGAGATGCCTACTTATGGACACGCTTCCGCGATAACAATGCGCTTCAAGAAAAATTCGTACAATTCACCGATCGACATTTTAGTAATAAAAGGGGCTTCTATGGCAGTATTGGCGATAGAACCGTGGTGAAAAATTGCCGAATTCTAAAAGATGTAAATATTGGCTCCGATGCTTACTTAAAAGGAGCGAACAAAATAAAAAATGTTACCATCAATTCTACTCCCGATGCCGTTACACAAATTGGCGAAGGTTGTGAATTGGTGAATGGCATTATTGAACATGGCTGTAGAATATTTTATGGAGTAAAGGCGGTGCGTTTTGTATTAGCCTCACATTCTCAATTAAAGTACGGAGCTCGTTTGATCAACTCCTATTTAGGAAACAATTCCACTATCTCTTGTTGTGAAGTGTTGAATTCTTTGATCTTTCCGGCTCACGAACAACACCATAACAACTCGTTTTTGTGTGCGGCCTTGGTTTCCGGACAAAGCAATATGGCTGCCGGAGCAACCATCGGTTCGAATCACAACAGTCGTAGCCCAGACGGCGAAATCATTGCCGGTCGCGGATTCTGGCCGGGCCTTTGTGTAAGCTTGAAACACAATTCGAAATTTGCATGCTATACCATTCTTGCAAAGGGCGATTATCCTGCCGAGCTTAATATCACCATCCCGTTTAGCTTGGTGAGCAATGATGTAAGCAAGGATCAATTGATTGTGATGCCCGGATACTGGTTCATGTACAACATGTATGCCTTGGCACGCAATTCATGGAAATATACAGATCGCGACAAACGCATTGTACGCACTCAAAACATCGAATATCATTTCCTTGCTCCCGATACAATCAATGAAATGAAAGACAGCCTTACCTCTTTTGAACTATTTACCGGTAGAGCTTTGCACAAACAAAGTGGCAAAAAATCAAAAATAAGTGATGCTGCTGCTATTGAATTGGGCAAACAAGCGCTCCTGAGCAAAGATCCTCAAGTAGAACAAGTAGAGATTCTGGCTGATGGATTCGAAAATACCAACCGTAATGTAAAACTGGTTAAAGTAACTCAAGCTTATCATTTATTCTTACAATTGATTCGCTTTCATGCCACCAGTACTTGCATAGAGTTTATTAAGCGTCATAAGATCAAATCTTGGCAAGACTTAAAAGCCGCCATTCCTGCTACTTTAAAAGTAAATGAATGGGATAATATCGGTGGTCAACTTGTTCCAAAAGAAGCCGTTCAGCAGCTAACCACTAACATCGTTAATGGCAGAGTAAAGAATTGGAACATGGTCCACGAATTTTATCAAAAGCAAGCAACTCTATACGAAGATCAAAAATGGCTTCATGCATTAGCAATCTTGAAAGAGCTAACAGGCTTGCATTTAAAGAAAGCAGACTACAATCAATTCTGTGAATTACTCAGTGAATCTGTTGAAGTGAAAACCTGGATGGCAGAAGGCATCTATGAATCGCGCGCCAAAGACTATCAAAACGAGTTCCGTAAAATGGTTTATGGCAGCACAGAAGAAATGAATATTGTAGTAGGAGATTTAAAGAAGAACAGTTTTATCAATCAAGAAAAAGCGGCACTCGAATCCTACAAAAAACAAATTCAACTACTAATAAAAAAGCTAAAATAGCAGAAGCCCCTCTAGAAAGAGGGGCTTGTTTTTTGATATGACAAGACCTATTCAGAAACTCTTATTATCAAATGCGAAGCTTTCGCATAATTTCACATCATCACATCGACTAATTAACCACCCCCTTCACCACCTTTCTTTCACCATTAGCTGCCACTACTGAAACGGTATACCACCCGGAAGTAAGCGTATAAATGGGTAATTCAAATATGTTCGCCCCTTTTCTTATGTCTACTCTTTGAGTGTGAATAGTTGTACCAAAACTTGAATAAATTATTAATTGCGCTTTCTGAGTTAAGGAAGAATAACAATACAATTTCGGAGCGGAACGACCCGCTTGTATCAATTTCAATTCCCAATCAAGGGTTCGATACCAACTCGGAAAGCGATGAATAGAAGAGTAAAGTACCACTCCGGACTTCTTCGCTTTCACTCTAAAACCTATAGCTTCTTCAAAAGTTTTAATACTAGACTCGTACGTGTACTTGCTAGGAACTATCGATATTTCTTCATTAAAATGAGCCTGTCCGTCCACATCAATCCATTCCACTTCAAATGATTGAATGGATTCCGTGCTTGAAACGGTAAACCCAATCAAAGTGCTTTCTGTCAATGGCTTTGAATACAATCGGAGAAATTGAATAGGTAATGGATTTTCTTGTTTAATGGTACTGGCCAATGTAAGATGCAGTGGTGTACTTGAAACAAAAGGGAGGGTATCACTCCAAACCGATCCGCTGGCGCCAGCCGAACCGGTGGTGCCTTCATTTCCCCCATTGAACCACATCCATCCCGGTGTATAGGCAACCTGAAGCGCGTTCAAATTTGTGACCCCTCCGCTGTTTACTGAGTTAAAGGAAAGTTCTGTTTGTAAGTACCCGCTACCGTTGGCAGTAAGTGTCCAATATTCCACTCCACTTACTCTTTTCAAACTACTGTCAATGGACGCAGTAACCGATGAAGCGGCAATTTTCCTATACACTAACTGTACATCTCCCACAATTCCTTTCACCCGAATCCATCGTTGGTATTTGTCTTTACCGATAGGAAACAAATAAGTCTGATTCCCCTTCATTGCCTTTCTTACTACAACCCCATCTATATAGGCGGCATTAACACTTGTGTCGGCAAGTACAGTAGCATTACTGTCTAATATGAAGGGCGCATCGGTAGCGCTGTATATAACGCCCTTGAGCAACCGAATACCATAGTTCACCGTCAACGGTTGTTTCAATGAGATGCCGATGGCATTGTTAGATTGAAGTGAAATTTGATCTTTTACTTGTCCTTTAAATTGATAGTCTTGTAAGCTTGTTCCATTCCATTCAATAATAGGATTGCCTGTTCCACTCTCTACAACTTGTCCGGTTCCGCTCCAGCTTTTATACAATTTCAAGAAAATGGCATTGGCGCCGGGGCCCATATTCAAAATACCGTTGAGTATGAAATCTCCGAAAACATGTACCGTACTGGTGGCATTGTAACTCAGCGTTGTATTGGAATCGATTTCCAACCCTCCTTTCAATTGAACCGGATTCACCCCGGTTGCCACATACGTTCGTGGAGCAGCGGCAGCTTTCGACTGCAAGATCAATTTCCCTAAAACTCGATTGCTCAAACTGAGCGTATAAGAAGCGGTTCCCGGCACATCAAAACAAAGTATTCCGTTGACGCAGGTATCGGACTTGGAGAAGCTATTTAGGAAGGCTGCGTGAGGGGAAGTGGACCGGTGAACATAACGAGCCCCATTGTAAACATACACCGAATCGCCGGTTTGAATGGCTGAAGCCCCACTTGCAGCCGATCGGTTCGTTAATTGTGAATTGGGCAGCAATTGAATGGAACCTGCTAGTTGAAGAGCGGGTGCGAGATTGCCGGCAGCCGGTAGTTCAAGCTCTATAGAGCCGTTGGGACCGGGATCAATGGTCAATGCTTTAATAGCTACTAGAACTGTCGGCAATACCACCTTATACGCTCCAAGCATGAACGAATGATCCAATACAACCGAGTCTGTTGCCGATGGCAATGTTTGCCCCTCCCAATTGAGTGTATTCAACCATTGGCTGTCGTTGGCAGCCCCCGTCCATTTTTTTACCTGATCTTGGGCGGAACTTTCGAGGACCGCCAATACCAAACAAAGGAGAAGATGATTTTTCATGGTGCTTCTTTGAAAGCAAAGCTAGGTCCATGAAAATCCGAAAACAATAGCAAATGCAAGATAAAGTTGTGTTTTACAACCAGTTGTAATTCTTATCCAGTTACAAATACGGGCAAAAAAAATCCCGACCACCTGTGGTCGGGAACTTCTTGCAAGAAGGTAATAAGTTATGATTACTTCTTAGCAGCAGTGTCAACAGCTTTAGCAGCAGTATCAACAGCTTTAGCAGCAGTGTCTACTGGTTTAGCAGTTGTGTCAACTGTAGTTGCAGGAGAATCAGCTTTTTTCTCTTCAGCAGCAGCGCCACTGTCGTTACAAGCTACGAAGCCTGCAACAGCTAAAACGAAGAATAATTTTTTCATTTGAACTTACTTTTGGTAATTTTTAATGAGCGCAAAACTATTAAGAATTTTATAATAACCAAATAGTTTCTTAAAATTTGGCTTACAAATTCTCATATTTTTGGTTTTTTAATATCAGAATTTGATTTAAATCAAATTACTTCTTTCTAAAGAAGAGGCGAACCGGTACTCCGGTGAAGTTAAACTTCGCTCTTAATTGATTTTCAAGGTAGTTTTTGTATGGTTGCTTCACATCGTCCGGGAAATTGCAGAAAAAGGCAAACGACGGAACATGGGTTGGCAACTGGGTAACATACTTGATCTTGATTGGATGACCTCTCACGACCGGAGGATGATAGCTCTCAATAGCCTTCAGCATAATGTCATTGAGTTCTGAAGTACCAACCTTACGCTGTTTATTGTCATATACTTCCAAACAAGTTTCTACGGCTTTATGGATACGCGTCTTCTCAGTAGCCGATACAAACAGAATTGGAACATCTGTGAACGGTGCAATGCGGTTTTTCAGTTCTTTCTCGTAGTCACGAGCGGTATTGGTAGACTTGGTCATCAAGTCCCATTTGTTTACCAAAATCACGATACCCTTTCCCTTCTTCACCGCCAAACTGAAGATGTTCAAATCCTGAGCAGTAATTCCTTTTTCAGCATCCAACACCATCAAACAAACATCGGCTTCGTCCATGGCTTTGATGGCACGAATTACTGAGTAGAACTCTAAGTCTTCGTGCACTTTTGTTTTGCGACGAATACCCGCTGTATCAATAAGAATGAATTCTTTGTTGAATAGGTTATAGTGGGTGTGAATGGTATCGCGGGTAGTTCCGGCGATATCACTTACAATGGTGCGCTCCTGCCCTACCAAGGCATTTAAAAGAGATGATTTTCCTACGTTGGGTTGACCAATGATGGCGAATTTGGGAAGTTTTTGTTCTTCCACTGTTGCGGCAGATTGATCTTCAGTGATCAAATCAGTTACTGCATCCAACACCTCACCGGTACCGCTTCCGCTCATCGCAGATAAAAAGAAAATACGGTCGATACCTAAGCTGTAAAATTCAGTGGCTTCAAGTAAGCGATCGTGGTTGTCTACCTTATTTACAGTCAAGAAAACCGGCTTGTTGGACCTTCTCAATACATCGGCCATGGCCTCATCGAGGTCGGTAATGCCGGTTGCAGCATCTACCATGAAGATCAGCGCATTGGCTTCTTCAACGGCGATCAGTACTTGTTTCTTTATTTCTCTTTCAAAAATATCTTCACTTTGAGGAACGAAACCACCTGTATCAATTACGTTAAAGGTTTTACCGGCCCATTCAGCAACACCGTATTGACGGTCGCGGGTTACCCCACTTACGTCGTCCACAATTGCTTTCCGTTGTTCCAATAAACGGTTGAAAAACGTACTCTTACCCACGTTCGGTCTACCTACTATAGCCACTGTAAAACTCATAATCCTTGATGCTTTGTTGTTCTGACATGAAAAATGCAGCGGCAAAACTACGCTTTTCCAAGCGGATTAAGGCTTTTAACTGAAAAGAAAGCACACAAGAAAGGCTTTCCCGGTTTGGAGAAAGCCTTTTAACTCGTTTAGTATCAGTCAGTTTACTTCGAAGTTTCGTTTACATGTTGCAGGAATTGCAAGAGGTCTTCTTCCTTTTTCAAATTGAGGTTGTTTTGTTTGATCCAGGCATCGTAACCGGTAGTGTTTCCGATGAGTTCGTACACATTGTCTTTGTTAAGTTTTTTCAAGCGATGGATCTGCCCTTTTACATTGAAATAATACAAAGATTGATCGGAGAAATAATAACGCTTCATGGTTCCGAAAAGAGAATCGGCCGTAACGAAATTCATTTTGATATGCTTGAGCAATTGAAAATTGCCTTCGTTCATCACTTGTACAAAGGAAGAATTTTCAGCTTGAGGGTTGTTTTCAATAATGGTAGACACATTGTTTTCGAAAATGGCCAGTACTTCTTTGTAGTTCTCGTCTTTATAAAAAATAACTTTCCGCACTTTGCCTGCGGCTGCCACTCGTTCCTCGCCTCTAGGGGTTAGAAAATACACTTCGTTGGTATACAAATTCAGTTTTACAGGGGCTTTACCCAGTATTTGGTTGCCACGATCGATGATCATTGCGTTGATGTATTCGGTTTTCCAGAAAGGAGATCCGCTGATTTTATCGTAGGGAATACGTTTGTTGCCCATGGAGCTGCTGCCATACATTACTAATACTCCATCTCTTGAAGTGCCCACGGGCTGCGATTCCAGGGTCACTTGCGAAAATACAGCACTTGTAATGCTTAGAAGGCTAAGGAATAAGATAGAATGTTTCATAATAGAAGTTTAGGAGGATGAAACAATGTAGTGTTGAATGGTAGGAAGATACGATTTTGTTTGATTTCGAATCGTTAAAACACCGGCGCGAAGTTTATAGAAGGATAGGAAGTTGCATAAAGCGGAGTTTTTACTACAGATAACATTTAGATCAAGTTTTGAGTTCTGGGTGTTAGGTTATAGGCGTTAGGCTTTAGGCGTTAGGCTTTTTTGACCACTTCTTTTTTTACCGCAGCGGTCCTTCGACTGAACCTTCGGTTCGCTCAGGAACCACGCAGAGACCGCAGCGGTAACGCAGCGCTCCCTCCTACTCATCTACCTCTTCCTGCTCTGTATTTCCTCTTATCCTCGTTCCTCGTTTCCTCGTCTCCTGTATCCCCCCTGTTCCTCTTCCTGTTCTTTTTCTGTATTCTTCTTTCACGGTATTTCCTCGTTCCTCTCCTCCTCGTTTCCTGCCCTAATACCCATACTCCCTCAACATCAAATCATTATCCCTCCACTTGGGTTTTACTTTTACGAAGAGTTCGAGGAATACTTTTTGACCGAGGAATTGTTCGATGTCTTTGCGGGCTTCGGTACCGAGTTGGCGGATCATTTTTCCGCCTTCGCCCAGTAAGATGCCTTTTTGCGTATCGCGTTGAACAACGATATCGGCTACAATTTTTATGAGGGTGGTCTTCTCTTTGAATTCGTTTACCATTACGGCGGTGTGGTAAGGAATTTCATCTTTGTAAAGGTGATAGATCTTTTCACGAATCATTTCGCCTACAAAGAATTTGGTAGGCAGATCGGTTAAATCATCGGTATCATAGAAGGGGTCACCTTCGGGTAAATATTTGAGAATGGCGTCGAGTAGTTCTTTCAAACCATTTTTCTTCAGTGCGGCAATGGAAAGCACTTGTTTTGCATAGGGTTGTTGAGTGAAGAATTCGATCATGGCTTGAGCTTCGGCGGGCTTAAGAATGTCGAGTTTATTGATCACTACTATGCAGGGAACTTTTAACCGGAGGGCGGCAAAAATTTGGTGTTGTTCTTCGATGGGTGCTTTTCCGTCTACCAAGAGGAGTCCAACATCGGCATCTTCGAGGGCGCCTTTTACGGCCATCATCATTTTTTCGTGGAGTTTGTATTTGGGTTCAATGATGCCGGGGGTATCGGAAAGAATGATCTGATAACCGGGTTCATTGATGATGCCTTTGATACGGTGTCGAGTTGTTTGAACCTTGTCGGAAATGATGGCCAATTTTTCTCCCAGCAAAGCATTCATGAGAGTGCTTTTGCCGGCATTGGGTTTTCCGAAAATATTTACATAACCTGCCTGAAACATGCGCTGCCTTTAATTGGGGCAAATTTACTGGTAAATAAATGGACAAATGAGGAATAAATTCAAATGATATTTGGAGGAGAAATGAAATTGCGCTAATTTTGCACTCCACATCGCGAAGTAGAGCAGCGGTAGCTCGTCGGGCTCATAACCCGAAGGTCGGGAGTTCGATCCTCCCCTTCGCAACACGAGAAAGCCCCGCATTGCGGGGTTTTTTGTTTTTAATCGCGGAGGCGCAGAGGGGAAAAGACGCAGAGGGAACAGCCGGCGACTTCAATAAATCAATGATCTCTTGCCAAACTACTTTCAACCATTTTAATAGGATTTAGTGCGACCCCTTCAGGGTCGATTGCACACAACAGGTTTTTGTTTTAATAAAGAATGAAGGTGATCAATAACCAATTGATATCTTATTACGAGGATATGATATCTATTTCGCAGGAATTTGTTCGGTGCTGGGAGCGAGCGTATGCTCGCGGATTTTACAACAAGCGTAAGCTTGATAATTAATCTAGTACAGCAGTTGGCGCAAGCATAAGCTTGTGCCCAATTCACAAGCAGTCTATCCCGTGAGCGAAGCGATTCGGGATTAGCTTGTACCCAAAATAAAAGCAGCCTATCACATAAGCGAAGCGATTCAGGATTAGCTTACGCCCAATATTCAACATCCCTTTCATTTTGATCTTTATCACATGCGACCCCTCCAGGGTCGGACCCCGTTTCACAATCCTTTTCTACCAATATACGACCCCTCCGGGGTCGATTGCGCTAAACAAGCACTTGGAGTAACAGAGAATAATTGATTTAAAGCTCATGCATAAGCCTTCTAGAATGAATGGGATATTTTTTCACAAGACCATGTTCGGTGCTGGGAGCGAGCGTAAGCTCGCGGATTTTACAACAAGCGTAAGCTTGATAAGTAATCTAATTCAGCAGTTGGCGCAGGCAGCCTGTCCCGTGAGCGAAGCGATTCGGGATAAACTTGTGCCCAATTTAGCAACCCCTTCAGGGTCGGGTATTAAATAAAAACATTAATAATAGCCAGACTTCAATCATATACATCCACTTCATAAAACACAGTAAACACAGCGTGCTTTCATAAAGAAACCAAGGCCCAAGGCCTAAAGCCTAAGGCCTAAAAACCTAACACCTAACGCCCAATAAAAAAAGCGTTCCCTTTCCAAGGAACGCCTTTCATGGCTATCTGTATTCTTTAATTATTGCTACGGAAATAAAGTGAATGCATCGCCCCATCTCAAATTCCCCAATTGACTAATTCACTAATCAACTACGCTCTTCTCACACTACTCGCACCACTGGCCTTAATATCTCTGATCTTTGCATTGCCTTTGTAACGAATATCGCTAGCGCCGCTGGCATGAGCATCGATGATTTCATTTACAGTGATCTTGATATCACTGGCACCACTCGCTTGTACATCACATTCATCAGCAGTTAAATCAAACCCTTTGAAATCGCTGGCACCACTGGCTTCAACTTTCAACTTGTTTACTTTCCCATTGATTTCAATATCAGATGCACCACTAATGTTGGCATCTACCGTAGTAAAATCAACCGATCCTTTGAAATCACTTGCGCCCGATAATTCCAAGTTCAACTTTTCGCCCTTTAATACACCACTTACATACACATCACTCGCACCACTCGATACTAATTTGTCGATGCTTTTTACAGAAACATAAGCTCTAAACTTCTTCTTGCCATTTTGTTTCCACCACTGATGTTCGGCATCAATGTAAATTTTCAATACACCGTCTACCACTTCTGTTTTAATTCGATTTCTGCTTTCAACATCTGTTGCACTCACAGCAACGGCTTCTTCATTGGCTTGCGACAAATAAAGATCAACAGAATTTGAAACGCGAATGGCGTGAAAACTTCCGGAAACTTTTCTTGTTTCAATATTAGGATCGTTGATCACTTTTTGAGCAGATGCTACTGCAACCGTGAACAGTCCTACGAGGGCAAATACTACTGATTTCATGTGTTGAACATTTAAGTTGTTAGTACCTTATTAGCTTTTGCGTGTTACAGCGCCACCGCTGCTTGTTTTAATATCTCTGATCAAACCCTCGCCTTTGATGTGAATATATCCACCACTGCTGGCGCTGGCCGACAATTCTTTACTTACATAGGTTTGAACACCTGCACCACTCGATACTTTAAAATCACCGTTCACTGCCTTCAAATCATATCCTCTAAAGATAGCACCACTGCTGCTCTCTACTTTAATTTCACCACTCACTGTTCCTGTTAGTGTAGCAGTTGCACCACTATTCATGTCTACCGATATAGACGTTGCCTTAATCTTTCCATTCACGGTTGCACCGCTGGTGATTTCCATTTCTAAACTGCCGGCATTTACTTCTTCAGTAAACTCTACATTGGCACCGGAACTCACTTTTAATAAATCGAGTTTGCTAACAGAAACATAAGCTCTCAAATGCTTGTTTCCAAACTGCTTCCAAACTTTCCAATTTTCCTCGTTATCAAAATAAATTCTTAGAATACCATTCTCTACTACTGTGCGAATTTGATCACGAAATTTGATCTCATCAGCACTTACAGCTACCGAACTTTCGTTCCCCTGACTCAAATATACTTTAATTCCTTGCTGAACTTTAACACCATGAAAGGACGCCACTTCTCTTTTCTCTACATTCTCGTCGTTAATTTGTTGTGCTTTTAAAGAAGCTACTGAAACTATCATCAAAAGACCCAGAATAATTCTTTTCATATATAAGTTTTATTTTTTAAAGACTTCCCGATTCAAACAATGTTGCATTGTTGCCTGTTATTGATCGGTGAATAACAGAGGTAGGACGAACCAGCGGCTCAAAAGTTACAGGCCCTTGAAATAATTTTTTGTCCCTATCTTTGCATCGCAAGTTTCGAACCAAGAATGGATTCGAACTCATGTTCCCGGGGTGCTAAGTTTTTGATTTTGAAGCGCTTCATCAAAAACCTGGCTGAGATAAGACCCGTTGAACCTGAACAGGGTAATGCCTGCGCAGGGAAGGTTGCCACTACTCGCGAGCTCATTAGGAGTAGTCCGTCTTCACTATCGCAGCATTCCACAAATCAATTTTTTTAACGTCTAAATCACGAATCATGAAAAAATTGTTTTTGGGGGTATGCTTCATCGCAGCTGCACTGAGTGCAGTTTCCCAAACAATTAGCGGGCAGGTCACAGACGCCCAAACCAACCAGCCTATCAGCGGCGCCACCGTATTTTTAAACAAGTCGGAAGGTTTAGCCACTACGGAGTCAGGTAGTTTTTCATTCGGAAAACTCAAATCAGGAACCTATCAAGTTCAAGTAACAGCCATTGGCTATAAGAAATGGGACAGCGTTGTTGCCCTAGGCGCCCGTTTTACCGTACAATTACAGCCTTGGAAACTCTTCATGCAGCCGGTAGAGGTAAAAGCCCTGCGCGCAGCAGACAAAGCTCCTTTCACTAAAACCAATATTTCAAAAGCAACTATTGAAGCTCAAAATCTTGGTCAAGACCTCCCTTTTCTTTTGAATCAAACCCCATCGGTAGTCATTAACTCCGATGCCGGAAATGGTGTAGGATATACCGGAATTCGCATTCGTGGTAGCGATGCCACCCGTATCAATATGACCATCAATGGCATCCCTTACAATGATGCTGAATCGCAAGGCCTTTTCTTTGTGAACCTTCCCGATTTAGCATCCTCTGTTTCATCCATTCAAATTCAACGGGGAGTTGGAACTTCTAGTAATGGGGCCGGCGCATTTGGAGCATCGATGAATTTCTCTACCAACGAAGTAAATACCAATGCGTATGCAGAATTAAATAACAGCGTTGGATCCTTTAACACATGGAAGCATACAGTGAAAGCCGGAACCGGATTGATTGGCGGCCATTTTACGGTTGATATGCGCATGTCGAAAATTCAAAGTGATGGTTACATCGACAGAGCAAGTACCAATTTAGGTTCACTCTATTTTTCAACGGCGTATCTAACTGAGAAATCATCGCTTCGTTTTAATATCATTACCGGCAAAGAAAAAACCTACCAAGCTTGGTACGGTGTTACGGATGCCGATTTGACTACGAATAGAAGAGTGAATTATGCCGGCACTGAAAAACCGGGTGATCCTTATAAAAATGAAACAGATAATTATCAGCAAGATCATTATCAATTGTTCTTCAATCATGAGTTCAACAAGCAATGGCAATTCAATACCGCATTGTTTCTAACAAAAGGAAAGGGCTACTACGAGCAATACAAAGCCGATGTGAAATACAGCAGATACGGACTACCCAACTATATTGTGGGCACCGATACTATGAAAACAACCGACCTCATTCGTCAACTCTGGTTAGACAATAATTTCTACGGTCAAGTATTCTCTTTACAAAGAAAAGGTGCCGTTACTTCTACCACTATTGGTGGTGGCTGGAGTCAATACGATGGTCATCACTTTGGCGAGATCATTTGGGCCAAAGCAGGCATCGACCCAAATACCCGTTGGTATGATCATACTGCGAAAAAGAGCGATGTAAACATTTATATTAAAGAACAACTAAAGCTCAACAAGTTTTGGCAATTGGTAGCCGATGTTCAGTATCGATCTATAGGATATACCATCGATGGATTCAGAGACAACCCAACGGTTAACATCAACCAACGCTACAATTTCTTCAATCCTAAATTGGGGATCACGTATTCAAAAGGAAAGCTCCAATGGTTCAGCTCTGTAGCCGTTGCTCAAAAAGAACCTAACAGAGATGATTTTGAAGCAGGTGCAACACAGGTTCCCAAACCTGAAAAGCTCATCGACTTTGAAATGGGATTGGAAAAACGCAGTTTAAATTACCACTGGTCGGCAACTGCTTTCTACATGGATTATAAAGACCAATTGGTGCTCACGGGTAAAATCAATGATGTAGGTGCGTACACACGTACCAATATTGATAAAAGTTTCCGTGCAGGTATCGAATTGGAAGGTGCCTACAAAATTCAAAACTGGTTAACCGCTCAAGGTAATTTTACTTGGAGTGCGAACAAGATCAAGAACTTTGTAGAATACTACGACAATTATGATGACCCTAATGGCAATCAAAAAGTAATTCCGCATGGCACAACCGATATAGCTTTATCGCCTTCCATTGTAGCAGGTTCAACCATTACAGCAACGCCTTTCAAAAACGCGAGCATTGCTTTTGTAAGCAAATATGTGAGTCGTCAATACCTCGACAATACATCTGATAAGCAGAGAAGCCTCGCCGGCTATGGTGTTCACGACCTTCGTCTTCAATACCATATTACAGGATCTACAATTAAAGAAACGCGTTTAATTTTTCAATTGAACAATGTACTTAACAAGATGTATGAACCAAATGGTTACACATATAGCTATCAATACGGAGGAACCGTTACTACTGCCAATTATTATTTTCCAATGGCGGGAAGAAATGTGATGGTGGCGGTGAATGTTAAGTTGTAAGTGTTAGGCTTTAGGTTTTAGGCATTAGGCTTTAAGTTGTAATGCTCAAAAGAAAAGTTGTATACTTTTAATTATAAGCCTTGGTTTTTTTAATTTTATATTTTTTTGAAGAGCCTGTTGTAATTTATTACGACAGGCTTTTTTTATTAGATCAAAAAATTCATAAGTAAGAAAATAGCATTCCGAACGAGCGAGG
>DGDD01000002.1 GCA_002385265.1 Chitinophagaceae bacterium UBA3961 | reverse complement strand
AAATCGAGATAGGCATGATTTCAACTGCAGATATTGGCACCGAAAAATCACTATATATTTGCCTTCATTAAATTAGTCTCTTCAAGTGCCACCGACCCCAGTGGGGTCGCACATCAGTAGCAAAAAAATAGCACGATGATAAATCGACCCTGTAGGGGTCGCACGGCTTAGAACATCAACAACTGTTCGATTCGCGCAGTTGCTATTCCACGTCATTAATTAGAATTGAAAAACTTCATTTGTAAACTACAATTCAAAAGCCTTACTGCTCTTGTTCAAAAATGAAACTAAGTTTAGCTTTGTATCGTAAATGAAGAAAAGATAAAAAAAGGTATTCATCACTGTTACCATCAAATTATCTAAGGGTTTACCTAGTAGTTCGAGTACCCATTAATACTGAATTCGAAATATTATAATAGGTACTCCGTTCTACAATTGTTAATAGATTGAAAACTTTGATAGAAGCAACAACATTTCAAAAAAACCACTGTTACTTTGTAATAGAAAACGCAGTCAAAGTGTAGCTCTTAACAGAAAAAATTGTTTTAAACCTTCTTTAACGGTTTAAGTCACACTACTGGCACTGGATTTGCGTTATACTAGTTAAAGAACAACAATTTGAACTTATTATAAAAGCAGTCAATTTTCTCATAAGCAGTTAGTTTTGGTTACGGCCCCCGTTTCTACGGGGGCCTACTCTTTTAATAAGGTATTGTAAAACAGATTCTTACAATTTATTCCACCAGTAAAAAAAAGCTGCTCCAAATGCCACTCCGGCACTATCGGCAATAATATCTATCCCATCAAAACTGCGATTCGGAATAAAATACAATTGAACAAATTCAAGGGCAATCCCTAAAAAAAGGCCCAAAATTCCAAAAATGATCAAAAATTTTTTTGGGGAAGATTCCTTTGATCTTAAAAAGAAATAAGCTGTCCACAAAAAGGCAAATCCGGCAAATAGCCCGAAATGGACAATTTTATCAAAATAAGGAGGGAGAAACGATGAGGTGTCGGGAATATCATCGCCCGGAATACAAAGCAAAAAAATGATTAAGGCCGTCCAGGCAATGGGAAATACGATATAGCCCGTGACCAAACGAAGTAAAAAACGCATACTAGCAAGTTAACCAATATGCGTTTATATATATTAAGAAACTTTACCCAGAACGTAGAGCTGCTCTAAGTGTGGGGTTGGACTACCCCCTCTTTTTTCAAGCGTTACAGCGAAGGCCTGAGCCTTAGGTATATTTTTCATTTTCAATACAGCAACGCCATTTTGAATATCAAATACTCCGGCGTCTACAGGAACCCCGTCAACCAAAGCCCACAACTGATATTGTTCTTCGGTGGTTTTCGGTGCCGGCATTTTATTGACCATTAAATACACATCTTTGGTCGCCGCATCCCAGTAAATAGTGGCCAAGCTAGAAGGATCCGGACTGGTTGCCACTTCAGACCCAGCCATTTTCACCACCACCATATTTGGATTCTGCAATACCTTCATTGATTCAACTGCTTCAGAATATTTTGCTTCAATTTTCTTGTAATTAGAAGCCACTTCCGTATTCTCTTTTACCAAATTATCATATAAGGCGGTGGCAGACTTGTATTGATTGAAGTAATAAAAATTCAAACCAGAGCTGATCAAAAATAGTACTACTGCGGCAGCTGCCACAAAGCGTAAACGTTTGTTGGGGTCCATTACCACCACGTTTGCGGGTGGAACGGCCGGCATTTTAACCACTTTTGTTTCCTCTTTCGCTTCAATACTCAGAGCTTCCATAACCAGACCCTTAAGCTGAGGCGGTGGTGCTACCGCTGTTGCCAGAGCTTGGTTCTCGAGTGCAATCTCGAATGCTTCGCGAGCCGCTTTCACTTCCGGATAGGAAGCACAAGCCTGCTCGAACTCGAGACGCTCTTCTTCCGAAGTCATCCCCAGCACGTAGCTTTCAATAATTCCACTTTCTATGTACTCTTTTGTGTTCACGATAGTAAGGATCGCATTTGAGTTAATGCACTTCGGATCCGCGTTTTCACGGTACCCAAAGGCGTTTTCGTTATTTCGGCAATTTCTTCATGGGTGTATCCCTTGAAGTAGGCCAAATCTATTAAAATTCGGTGTTCTTCCTTTAATTGTTGAACAGCCTTTTTTAATCCAATATTATTTGCATCCGGCTGAAAGGCAGTACCTAGGGTTCCATCGTCCACATTTTCAGGGATCGAGGCGTTCTTTTTACTGTTTTGAAAACCTTTTGATCGAAGCAAATCGATCGATGCATTTCGGGCGATGTTCAACATCCAGGTGTACAGTCGACCTTTGGCTGCATCATAGGTTTCTATCCTACGCCATATATTAACAAACACTTCTTGTAACACATCGTTTGCAAGTTCTTGCTGGTCAACAATTTGTACTATACTGCTGTACAAAGCACCGGAATAGCGCTCGTACAAATAGCCAAAAGCATTCTGGTCTTTATTTTTCAATAAAGCCACCAGCTCTTGCTCCGTATATGTAATCGCTGTACCCAATGTGTTATCCCAAAAGCGTTACTTGTTAATGATTTGGAGCCGTATACAAGAAATATACGGCATACAATAAAGTTTAGATTTTGTTTTATGCGCCTACGAGACTTTTATAGGCTTCTGCGTCCATAAGTGCTTCAACATCAGCAGGATTGTCAACTGTCATTTTGATCATCCAGCCTTCTCCATATGGATCATTGTTTACCAATTCAGGGGCGCCATTTAATGCAGCGTTGAATTCAGTGATGGTTCCTGCAACCGGCAAAAACAAGTCGGATACGGTTTTAACCGCTTCCACGGTTCCGAATACAGCTTCTGCTGCCAAGCTTTTACCTACTGTTTCAATTTCTACATATACGATATCTCCCAATTCACCTTGAGCAAACTGTGTGATACCAACAGTAGCAACATTACCTTCCAATGAAATCCATTCGTGATCTTTTGTGTACTTTAAATTCGCAGGATAACTCATAAAATTTTGTTTTAGAACAATGCAAAGATTAGGATTTCAATTCACATTCTGTTCTTCCTCAGTTCTTTATTTGTTGAATATATTACACTGAATTTCCACATGTATTACAACAGTAGAAGAAAAAGGTTTAATTCCTTTTTTTTCTTCTTACCAATCGCATCGATAGAATTCGTTGATCCGTTGCAGGGCGGTCTTTATCCAAACCTTTACTAGTAGGAGTTGCAGCAATAGTATCTATTACTGCCATTCCGGAAACCACTTCGCCAAAAATCGAATATGATTGATCTAAATGTGGAGCACCTCCCTCTGTTTTATACACTTCTCTATGCGCCAAAGGAATAGCTCTTCCTTTCAATCTGAATTGAACTACAGAATCCAATCCGGCATCTGTAAACTTCTTTCCTTGAACAATGTAAAATTGACTGGCACTCGACGCTTTCGTTGGATTGGAAGCATCTCCCTCTCTTGCAGCCGCCAGCACCCCTTTTCGGTGAAACAAAGAAGGAACAAATTCGGCAGGAATGGTATAATCAGGACCGCCATTTCCAAGCGGTTTACCGGCAGGCGCTTGTTTACTATTAGGATCTCCCGCCTGAACCATGAATCCTTTGATCACCCGATGAAACAATATACTATCATAATAGTGTACCTTAACCATTCTCAAGAAATTATCTCGATGCAAAGGAGTACTGTCTGATAAACGCAAATAAAACACCCCTGCGGTGGTCACCACTTCAATGTCTTTTTTCCGATCTCTCTTTCTGATCTTGACTTCTTTTTGAGAAAAGCCGGACAAACCGACTGCCAAAAACAAAAGCAACAATCCGCATTTTTTCATTTAAATAAAACCTTGAGTGGTGAAATAAAGTAATATATGATCGCGCAAGAACGCTTCTTGTTCGGGCATATTCATCACAGGTAATGGTTTGAGTTGCTTGAAATGAGGCCAATTGTCGGTATCAAATCCTTCGATTTCGTAATAACCACTTTGCATAAACAAGGTACAAACAGCCACGTGCATCAAGTCTTGCTTTTGCTCTTTGCTGAATTTTTCTGCTGTTCCACCGTATTCTTGCAATCCTATTAAAAAGAGAATACTTTCCATATCGGGCTTTTTCCCGAATCGCTCTACCAATTTGGCCTCTAACTGCCACCACCTTACCTGTATATCGTCGTTGTTCATAGAACGCAAAGATACTGCCTAAAAGGCTCCCTTGCAGGTCTGCCGCTCAAATTGTAACTTTGCCGCAAATTTCACTGTATGTTACAAGTGCCCTTTATTAGGCAGAATACCGATTTGGTAAAGAAACGATTGACCACAAAACGCTTCAAGCAATTGGAGTTGGTAGATGAATTGATTTTGTGGGACGATAAGAGAAAGCAATATCAGTTTGAATTCGATGAATTGCAATCTAAAATAAATGCTGCTTCGAAAGAAATCGGTCAATTGATGGCCAAAGGTGACAAAGAAGGTGCTGAAAACAAAAAGCAAGAAGTGGCACAATGGAAAGCTCAACTTTCTACCGATAAATTGCAGGATGCCGAGAAAAATATCCAAGCCATCTTACACTTATTACCTAACCTCCCTTCAGAACAAGTTCCGGAAGGTGCAGGCCCCGATGATAATATTACTGTAAGAAGCGGTGGAGCAATTCCGACCCTTCCGGCAGGTGCGGTTCCACATTGGGACCTCACAAAAAAATATTCATTGATCGATTTTGAGCTCGGTAACAAAATTACCGGAAGCGGGTTTCCCGTTTACACCGGACAAGGCGCCAAACTCCAACGTTCATTGATTCAATACTTTTTGAACTTTAATACTGATAAAGGTTACACTGAAATTCATCCGCCCTTTATGGTGAATGAAGCATCGGCCTACGGTACGGGTCAGTTACCCGACAAAGAGGGTCAAATGTATCATGCAACAGAAGACAATTTCTATTTGATTCCAACTTCTGAAGTGCCGGTAACTAATATTTACCGTGATACATTGGTGAAGCATACTGATTTACCGATCAAAATGACCGCCTATTCTCCCTGTTTCAGAAGAGAGGCGGGAAGTTATGGTAAAGATGTGCGTGGATTGAACCGATTGCATCAATTCGAAAAAGTTGAAATCGTACAATTAGTGCACCCATCCACTAGTTATGAGGTACTAGACGAAATGGTGGCACATGTAGAAGAATTAGTAAAGTCGCTTGAATTGCCTTACCGCATCCTTCGTTTGTGCGGTGGTGATATGGGATTTGCCTCTGCTATTACTTACGATTTTGAAGTGTACAGTGCGGCGCAAGAAAAATGGTTGGAAGTAAGCTCCGTATCAAATTTCGAAGCGTATCAAACCAACCGAATGAAAGCTCGTTTTAAAGACGAGAACGGAAAAAATCAATTGGTACACTCCTTGAACGGAAGTTCTCTAGCATTGCCACGAATAATGGCATGCTTACTCGAAAACAATCAAACATCCGATGGCATCAACATTCCAAAAGTGTTGCAGCCCTATTTCGGAAAAGATAAGATCAGCTAAAAAACAAAAACTCCCCAAATGGGGAGTTTTTTATTAATAGTCATTTGCAAATTATCTAAAGCTTGCTCTTGGACCACCTACTGCATATGTAGCTTGCATACGTGCTTTCTGACCTGCAGAGAACATATACATACAAGCATCATCAGTATAATCCATATAGTTCATGGTCATTTCAACCGGAGTACCGGTACAAGTGCTGCGGTGACCTGCAGCTGGACAACCATAATTCGCTGTATTGTGCAAAGGAGTATCACCCACTTGGTCGTTTCCGCAAGTAGCATCACCCCAAATATGACGAAGATTCAACCAGTGACCTACTTCGTGTGTAGCGGTTCTTCCTTTATTGAAAGGAGCAACTACAGTACCTACTCTACCAAAGGCAGTATTTAAGATTACAACCCCATCGGTAGCGGCAGCACCACCAGGGAACTGGGCATATCCTAATATTCCATTCGCTAATGTACAAGACCAGATGTTAAGCTTAGTGGTAGGGCTTGTAGGCGCCACACCACCACCTGAAGCCTTCTTAACGGCATCGTTGGTACCAAAACTTCTTTTAGAAGTAGCTACGCGAATAACTTGATCTAATACAAATCGGATTTTTGTATCTCCCGATTTTACGCCATCGAACGGAGTCACATTCGCATAATCTGCATTTGTTGCCGCAAAATCTTCATTCAATACATCAATTTGAGATTGAATTTGAGCCAAAGAGATATTTTCAGCAGCAGTGCGGTAAACCACATTCACCACAACAGGAATTTCCATTGTACCATCAGGAAGTAAGCGATTGCTTGAAGGGCTTTCCACAAATCGCTTTGTGAATGATTCGATGGCATTCATACGATCGGCCAATGTAGGATCTTCCGTTAACTGGCGTTGCAAAACTTCATAAGAAGCACAAGCACGTGACGTTGGTGCCATTACTCTTTCTTCTCCATCGCCGCTAACTGCATCTGAAGACGACTTTTTACAAGCACTTGCGAATACTAAACCGAGGGCTAGGATTCCGAATAGTTTTCTCATAATAAAAATGGTTTTTGTTTGATGATGCCATAAGTTAAAAAACTAATGAATGTTAACGTTTTCTTAATGAGGTTTTTTTTGCAACTATAGTGCATTTGCAGCCAATTGTTAATATCTTACCCAAAGTCCTTAGATGAAAATCGGAGATTTTCGAATTAAACGTTCGGAGTTTTACGGAGTCTATTGATTCTAACTTATTCCATGAAAATTACCCAGCAACAAAAAAATCAGCACCTTTTATGGCGCTTTGGCTTTGGTCCTCTATTCAAGGACTTTACTAATTCAATTTCTCCTCAACAAGTTTGGCAACAATTAAAAGCGGATTCTCAAACCGCACCGGTTCTATTTGACAAAGCGGGATCACTTGCGAAAGAGTTTATTGATGCTTACAAAACTTACGGACCGAAAGCCATCAAGAATTTGAGTCCGGAGCAAAAGAAAGAACTACGCCGCATCTCGAGAGATGGAATCAAAGAACTGAATTTGAATTGGCTGTCTGAGATGGTGAAGAGCCCGATGCAGTTAAGAGAAAAGATGGCCTTTTTCTGGCACGGTCATTTTGCCAATAGAACAATCAACATCCTTTATCAGGAACAACATATCAATATTATGCGCAGT
>DGDD01000150.1 GCA_002385265.1 Chitinophagaceae bacterium UBA3961 | reverse complement strand
TGAATTCTTCATGCCAATGTGCATATTTTCCAATGTATGGGATGATATTATAGTTGTTGATTGGGTTTACTACACTCCAAGAATAAGTAGTGGTTCTATTTGAATTTTTTACGGTAGACTTTAGACGCCCCATGGCAACGGCAACCAAGCTATCGGGTACAGTCATGCGTAAAGTAGCTCCATTGTCTGGTTCATCACTTTGGTGATCCTTGCAAGGATACCATACGCTGGCACCTAGACCTTGACAAGCCACGCTCATCCAGGGTCTGCCTTTTTTGTCTTTGGTGAAAATCCAACCTCCATCCCAAGGTGGCCGTACCGCTACTCTGGGGTTTCCTGAGAAACTGATCTCAATTTTCTCTGATTTGCCGGCAAACAATTTGGATGGGAAGCTAATATGAAAAGCATTGCCCTCTCTGGTATAGTTGAGCTTTTTGCCGTTCCAAAGAATCTGGGTGATGCTCATTGGCTCTTGCAAGTCAATTTGCATCACTTTGAAGGGCTTGATTACATTGAAACTGATGATGTTCTTTCCTTCTATTGTTTTAGCCTCATAATTAGGGGTAACAGAAACATCGTAATAAGTCACATTCCATCCGGTACGCTCGGCGTTTAAACTGCCTCTTAAGGTGTCTTGACGCGTGAATTTTGGCTTTTGATTCAGCGGCTGAGCCTGTATTGAACCAATTGCTGTTAAAACCAAGGCTCCGGCAAAAAAAAGTGACTTCATAAAAGAGATTTGTGTCTGGGTATTGTTTACTTCGCTAAAATAACTGAATGCTTTAAAAAGATGCGACCGTTGCTCCAAATTTATATTTTATTATGTTTAGCTATCATTTTAAATAGTTGTGGGCAAACTGTTTCTTCCGGAAAAGCGGTATTCCAATACAATGAACCCACCGGTATTGCGAGTCTAGATCCGGCTTTTGCAAAGAATCAATCAGTAATTTGGGCGGTTCACCAATTGTACAATACCCTTGTTGAAACTGATTCCAATTTGAACATTGTTCCCCTGATCGCAAGTTCTTGGGATATAAGCGAAGATCGCACAGCCTATACCTTCCACCTTCGTACAGATGTTTATTTTCACGATAATGATGCATTCCCCAACGGCAAGGGGCGAAAATTAACAGCTCATGATGTGGTTTATAGTTTTTCAAGAATTACAGATAAATCAGTAGCTAGCCCGGGTGCATGGATTTTTAACAATAGAGTAGACAGCGTACATCCTTTTATAGCCCTAAACGACTCTACTTTCCAACTAACACTCCAACGTCCTTTTAGCCCTATTCTTGGCGTGCTCTCAAATGTATATTGCTCTATTGTTCCGAGAGAAGTGGTGCAGAAATATGGCAAGGATTTTCGAAGTCATCCCTGCGGCACCGGACCTTTTCAATTTAAATTTTGGGACGAAGGACAAGCACTGGTGTTTTGGAAAAATCCGCATTACTTCGAAAAAGATGGGAAAGGGAATCCACTACCTTATCTAGACGCAATTAAAGTCAGTTTTTACGATAGCAGGGCAACAGAGTTTTTACAATTTCAACAAGGAAACATCGATTTCATTAACGACTTGGATCCATCCTTTAAAGACGAAGTGCTCACAAAAACTGGTCAGTTGAAAAAGCAATGGGTGGGTAAGATCGACTTGCAGAAACATGCCTATTTAAATACCGAATACCTTGGTATTCTAATGAAGCCTGATCCTACACAAAGCAACCCTCTATTGAATAAATTGGTTCGGAAGGCCATTAACCTTGGGTTTGATCGTGAAAAATTAATATTGTACTTGAGAAACTCTATTGGAAAAGCGGCCAACAGTGGATTCATCCCCGCAGGATTACCTTCCTATAATGATACTCTTGTACAAGGATATCATTACGATCCGATCAAAGCACGTCAGTTTTTAGAAGAATCGGGCTACGTTAAAACAAAGCCTCCTATCAAATTACTTACAATACCCATTTATGCTGATTTGGCAGGATACATAGCGCGACAGTTGGAGGACATTGGTTTGAATATTTCAGTAGAAGTGATTCCGAAAAGTTTATTGTTAGAACAAACAGCGCAGTCCAAAGCTCCGTTCTTCCGAGCAAGCTGGATTGCCGACTATCCGGATGCGGAGAATTATCTCAGCGTTTTTTATAGTAAGAATCCCGCACCACCGAATTACACACGTTTCAATAATGCAGCATTCGATGCACTTTATGAATTGGCAATGAATACTCCAAATGATTCTGCTCGCTTCGAACTGTATCGTAAAATGGATCGAATAATTGTGGAAGAAGCGCCACTGGTTCCTTTATGGTATGATGAGGTTATACATCTTGTGAGCCCTTCTGTAAAAGGGTTTCCGGCAAATGCGTTAAACTGGTTGGAACTAAGGCACGCCAAGAAAAACTAAAAATTTCTGAGTAGAACAAGGTTAGTTAGTGCTCTACTGGTTCATTAAGCAGCGGATTCTTAGTTAGCAAAAGTGCTAATACTATAAAGTACTAAAAATATGTAAAACAGTACGGCGCATACAACCACCGCGGGCCCATTCGATTTCATAAAAGTAGGTTTAAGATGAAAAAGGATCGAATGGTCTTTCCAGGAAACGAATTGGAGATTTTTCGAGAGGATTGGAAGTATTACGACGTAAAACTACTGTCAATTTATGGGGTTGTCAACCCTTAGAACCTTCGTAAAAGGCCGCTGTCCATGAAAATCAAGCTTTTACCAAAACAGTTTTCGATAAATCACCCATTTTTATCGAAATTTAGCCTCATCAAAACCAAGATATGAGAAAACAGATCCTATTTCTATGCTGCCTGTTCTTTTCATTCGCAGCGATAGCTCAAATTGACCCAATTCTGAGCGAGCGCAAAAGAGCAGACGTTATCGATGAATTGTTGAACGACCGATTGAACAACTTGCTTCCACAATTGATGAAGCAAAAGGATATTGATTGCTGGGTAGTAGTAAGTCGCGAATACAATGAAGACCCCATCATTAAAACCATGTTGCCGGCCACTTGGCATGCTGCCCGTAGAAGAACCATTCTCCTATTTTTTAATACTCCTGCAGGTTACGAGAAATTGGCCATTGCCCGCTACAATGTTGGCGATGGAATTCAAGCCGCTTGGGATATGCAGGCCTTTCCCGATCAGTGGGATCAATTAGTGGCGCATATCGCTAAACGGAACCCTAAGAAAATAGCACTGAACTACTCCGGTAGTTTTGGTCATGCCGACGGGCTCGACCATTCCGAGTACACTGATATTCTTCAAAAACTTCCATCTGCTTTCAAATCGCGTGTGGTTTCCTCAGAGCCCTTAGCGGTAGCTTGGTTAGAGACCCGTTCTGCAAAAGAAATGGTGATCTATCCTCAACTTATCAGCATTACCCATAAGATTATCGATCGTGGATTTTCGGAGCAGGTCATTACTCCAGGGGTTACTAGTACCGATGATGTGGTATGGTGGTTTAGAGAAGAGTTCAGACGTTTAGGACTCGATACTTGGTTTCACCCAAGTGTGGCCATTCAACGCAGCGATTCATTGAGTTTTGAGCATTTGAGAGCTTTTTCTAACAGACCCAAAGATCAAGTAATATTACCGGGCGATCTACTGCATGTTGATATCGGTATCACGTATTTGAGATTGAACACCGATGTTCAGCAACATGCTTATATGCTGAACCCCGGTGAAACGGATGCACCACAATCATTGAAAGAGGCTTTCAAAAGAGCCAACAGAGTTCAAGACATCTTAACCTCTCAATTCAAAGCCGGAAAAACGGGTAACCAAATTCTAGCCGATGCCTTGGCTCAATGCAAAGCAGAAAAGCTTGAAGGTGTTATTTATACCCACCCCATTGGCTACCATGGACATGCTGCAGGACCAACCATTGGTATGTGGGACAATCAGGGCCGAACTCCCGGTAGCGGCGACTATCCGATGTTTTACAATACGGCGTATTCTATAGAATTGAATTGTTCTTCATTCATCCCTGAGTGGAAGAAAACCATTCGAATTATGTTGGAGGAAGATGGTTATTTCGAAGAAAAAGGATTCAGATATATCAACGGCCGCCAGGAAAAACTGCTGTTAATCCCCCGTGTACAGTAATGAGAGTAGTACTCTACGATCTACAAACAAATTGTATTCTAAACTGAAAAATGGGTCGATGTTTACAAAGTTGTAAACATCGACCCATTTTGATTATTAATTAATAATTATTAATTGTTTAGTGGGTTTTCTTCAACTTATCCTTAAACACTTTTTCAAACTTCTCTAACTTAGGTCTGATAACAAAATAACAATAAGGTTGAGAGCCATTTTGATTGTAGTAATCCTGGTGGTAATTCTCAGCCGCATAGAAACTAGTGAATGGACTAATTTCTGTTACGATGGGTCGGTCGAAAGCACCGCTCTTACTTAACTCTTCTTTGTATTTTAATGCTTTTGCTTTTTGTTCCTCGTTGTGATAAAAGACTGCGCTTCTGTATTGTGGCCCTTCATCATTTCCTTGCTTGTTTAAAGTGGTTGGATCGTGCGTTTGCCAGAATACTGAGAGTAATTCGTCGAAACTGATTTTTGAAGGATCGAATACAATTTGAATGCACTCAGCGTGTCCTGTTGTTCCGGTGCATACTTCTTTATAGGTTGGGTTTACTACATGTCCGCCGCTGTATCCGGAAGTCACTTTCAACACGCCCTCCAATTGTTGGAAAATTGCCTCTGTACACCAGAAGCAACCGTTGGCTAGGGTAGCCGTGTCCATAGTGGCTGATCCGCTCGTTAAGGCTGTGGCGGTAGCCGTTGCTGTTGTTGTCATAATTTTATTAGGAGTTTCTCTTTGAGCACAAGAAACCAGTGTTGTAAAACTTGCTATAATCAGTGTTAAACCGAGGTTCATGGTACTTCTTTTTGTAGACTGAGTCATGGAATATCAAATTTCGTGTAAATTTCAATACAAAACAGGGCCAGATTCGTCGCCCAAACGACATTCGGTACGCTTTACCATGCCCTTAACAGTTTCATATACGCCTGCTGCTCAAGTTAGCGATGTTAACAATTCTGCAAATAATTTGTTTAGGCAATACGGGTGATTTGAGCGAATGAGGGCACATTTGGAGGGAACGAAAAAGCAAAAGACGAGGAGAAAATACAGGCTCAACAGAATGTCGAATCTAGTTTCTCGGTAGGATTTTCGAGTAAAATCATGCAGATTACAGGCTCTGCCTACTAATCTGAGTAAATCTAGTCCTCAATTCCTTAAAAACCTTCCTATTTTTGCGCCCTGTTAATTAAAAAGTATGAAGTTTTTTCCCGAATCGGCACTAGTGCAGTTGGAATTTGATAAGATCAAGCAATTGGTGGAAGCCCATTGTAAGACGGAGTATGCCTTGGCAAAAGTGGCCGATTTGCGCATCCATACCCGCAAAGATTATATCGATCTTGACCTCCGACAAACCAATGAATACAAGATCATTCTGGAGAGCGGCAACTATTTCCCCAATGATCATGCATTGAACATTTCAAAAGAACTGAAGCTGTTGTCAATTCCCGGAGCCGTATTGTCGGGAGAACAATTTGTGCTGATCCGAAAATTAGCGGAAAGTTTGAAGAATATATTCCGTTGGTTCGACAATGATACGCGCACAGCTTTTCCTGCCTTGGTAAAAGTGATTGAAAATACTTATTACGAAAAGGCGATTCTGGAAATGCTCAATGATATACTCGAGGACAATGGAACGGTAAAAGACAGTGCATCGGAAGAGTTGCAGCAAATTCGGATGAGTTTGTATCGAAAAAGAAATGAGCTCAGAAAAGTATTTGAGAAAGTTGTATCGAAATGGACCAAGGCGGGCTACGTTGCTGATATCGAAGAGTCTTTTTTAAATGGAAGAAGGGTAGTGGCAGTTCAAGCCGAATACAAACGTCAAGTGAAAGGGATTTTATTGGGTGAAAGCGACACACGAAAAACTTCTTTTGTTGAGCCGGAAGAAACGATTGAACTCAACAACGATGTGTTTGAACTGGAAAATGAGGAGCGACGAGAAGTGTACCGAATTTTGCGCCAACTCACTCAGCACTTATCAGTGTATGCTTCCTTGCTGAAAACCTATTTGGACATCCTTGGTGAGTATGATTTTATTCGAGCCAAAGCCAAATTTGCCGTGGAAATCAAAGGTCAAGTGCCTCAGTTAACCGACAAGGCACAAACACATTTGATCCAAGCATTCCATCCGCTTTTGTATTTATACAATCAAAAAGCAGGGAAAACAACTTACCCAACACAAATTCATCTCGACGATAAGAACCGTATCTTACTGATTTCAGGGCCCAATGCGGGTGGTAAAACAGTTACGTTAAAAACGGTGGGTCTTCTTCAATTGATGCTCCAGAGTGGCTTGTTGATTCCTGTTCATCCCAGTTCAGAAATGGGTATCTACAAACAAATCATGATTCATATTGGGGATACCCAAAGTTTGGAATTTGAACTCAGTACCTATAGTTCGCATTTGAAAAACATGAAGCATTTCGTGGAATTTTCAAATGGCAGAACCCTGTTTTTTATTGACGAATTGGGAAGTGGTAGTGATCCAAACTTGGGTGGCGCTTTTGCTGAAGTGATTATGGAAGAATTGGTTAAAAAGCATGCACAAGGAATTGTTACCACTCACTATTTGAACCTCAAAGTAATGGCCGGTAAAACACCCGGTATCATTAATGGAGCCATGGCCTTCGACGAAACCAATTTGATGCCGCTCTACAAACTTAATATCGGAAAACCGGGAAGTTCTTACACCTTCTCCATTGCCGAACGAATTGGTTTGGACAAACGCTTGATTGAACGTGCACGACAATTGGTAGACAATGATCATTTCCGATTAGACAAATTACTCACGCGAACAGAACAAGACCTTCAGTTTCTCGAGAAAAAGGAAAAGGAGCTCAATAAATTAATGCGTGAGAATGAACGATTGAAAAAGGAGATGGAGCAAACCTTGGATAAGGAAAAGCACCGTCAACAAGTTGAACTGTTGCGTCAGCAAAATAGAATTACCGAAGACCGAATTCAATATTTAAAGGATATGGAGCGAAAGCTCAAGCAAATTGTGATGGACTGGAAAAAGGCTACCGGTGAAGATAAGAAAGAGTTCATGAAGCAATTGCAGATACTCTTGTTTAAGCAGAATCAACAACAATCTACAGAAAAGGCGCAGAAAAAAGTAAATACGAAGTTTCAAGAAGTAAAGGCCGATTTGGTGATTGGACAACAGGTGCTGATAAAAAAGAATCACCAAGTAGGAGTGATCAAAGAATTGAAGGGGAAGAAAGCGATTGTTCAAGTTGGATTGATGCCGATAACCGTTGATGCGGGAGAATTAGTAGCGGTAATGAAGAAAGAAGAAGGATCCAATTAGAAATGAATTGTTGAAAAGAGAAAATCCCCAACACTGATCTGTTGGGGATTTTTTGATTATAGGCTTTTAAACAATAATTGATCTTATAAACTGGAATGTAAATAGTCTTTCAGGTGAGAAATGGTTTCTTGATGGGCAAGGATGGTTTCCTTAACAACATCATTAATAGAGATAATCCCAATCACCATTTCACTTTCAAAAACGGGTAAATAGCGAACATTTTGCTCAGACATCAATTGCATGCAATAGTCAACGAGGTCATTGGGGGTTACACGCGGAATGTCTGTTGTCATAATTTCTCCAACAGTGGAGTGAGTGGACGATTTCCCTTGGAGAATTACTTTTCGGGAATAATCGCGTTCGGTCATTACACCCATATATACGCCATCTTTCATCACCATTACGGATCCGATGTTTTGATCGGCCATAATTTTCAACGCGTCAATTACGTGGGTATCGGGTGAAACGGAAGTGATATTGCTTCCTTTGCGAAGTAGAATGTCGGCTACTTTTCTATTCATAATGGCGGTTTTGGTTAATAATCGTTGTCATAAATTAACGATTTGGCGGGACCTGGCCAATTTTTTTTATAAAATGGTAAAAATCAGCCCTTTTTTATTTGAAAAAACAATTTTCGCACCGTACATTTGCGGCGGAGAGATGGCAGAGCGGTCGAATGCGGCGGTCTTGAAAACCGTTGACTGTCACAGGTCCGGGGGTTCGAATCCCTCTCTCTCCGCTGAACCTCATAACAAGTTGAATTAAAACTGGTTGTGAGGTTTTTTTATTGCCTTTCGTATAGAATGAAAACCTATTTTACCCCAAGAGATCAGGATTTACAGGATTAGAGGATTCTCAGGATTACTTTCTGAAATCAAGCTGCCTCCAATCAAGAATAAGGGTTTTACTTTATGGGCATTTTTTTAAAAATTTTACGGCATTTTATACTGTTTTTTAAGATTCGCGTCATTCACATTAGTTTCAAATTTTGGGTCCATTTCTCATAAGCTTTCATTTTCGTTTATAAGGGTATGAATCCATCCCGTAAATCCTCTAATCCTGTAAATCCTGATTCTTATCCTGATTAATTGTAAAAATGACAATTATTCGTACATTCACTCAAACAACGATTTCATGAAACGCACGCTCTTGTCACTATCGCTTGCATTTGCACTGGTTCCTTCATTGGCTCAGAATAAAGATTACCCTATTCAGCCCGTTCCTTTTACTCAAGTGAGTGTGCGCGATAATTTCTGGTTACCCAAATTAAGAGTGAATGCAGAAGTGACCATCCCATATACCTTGGCACAGTGTTACAGAACCGGACGTATTGACAATTTCTTGCGTGCTGCCGGGAAATTACCGGCTGATACAATCACTGCCTTTACCTTCGATGATACCGATCTCTATAAACTGATTGAGGGGGCTTCTTACAGTCTCCAAAATAAACCCAATCCCAAACTCGCAAAAACCCTCGATAGCCTTATTTCTGTGATTGCTGCAGCTCAAGAACCCGATGGTTATCTCTACACTTTTCGCACCATGAAACCCAAAAAGCAACACGATTGGGTGGGATCAAAACGCTGGGAGAAAGAGGAAGACCTGAGTCATGAACTCTACAATGCAGGCCATCTGTATGAAGCGGCCGTAGCCCATTATTTGGCAACCGGCAAAAAGAACTTCTTGAACATCGCAACCAAAAATGCCGATCTTCTTGTAAAAACTTTTGGATGGGGCAAGGAAGAAAAGTTCCCCGGACACCAAGTTGTAGAAATGGGACTTGCCAAACTCTACCGCGTTACCGGAAAAAAAGCCTACCTCGATTTGGCGAAATTCTTCCTCGACTTGCGCGGCAAAGAAGGACATCTAAATCACGAATACAGTCAGGCCCACAAAAAAGTAGTGGATCAACATACAGCCCTAGGTCATGCCGTTCGCGCTACCTATATGTACACCGGAATGGCCGATGTTGCTGCCCTTACTGGCGATAAGGCTTATCTTTCTGCAATAGACGATATCTGGCACGATGCAGTGGAAAAGAAGATTTATATCACCGGTGGCATCGGAGCTACCAATAACGGAGAAGCCTTTGGCGGTGATTTTGATCTACCCAATATGACCGCCTATGCTGAAACATGCGCATCTATTGCAAATGTATATTGGAACAGTCGTATGTTCTTGTTGCACGGCGACGGACAATACATTGACGTGCTCGAAAGAATCTTATACAATGGACTGTTATCGGGTGTTTCTCTAAGTGGCGATAAATTCTTTTATCCCAATCCACTTGCATCTTTAGGGCAGCACCAAAGAAGTTCTTGGTTCGATTGTGCCTGTTGCATTTCAAATATGTCGCGTTTTCTGCCTTCAATGCCGGGTTATGTGTATGCTCAGAATAGAAACGATCTCTATGTGAATTTATATGTAGGAAGTGTTTCTACCATTAAGCTTCCGGTTAGTAAAATAAAGCTCACACAAGAAACCAATTATCCTTGGAATGGAACTATTAAACTAACCGTTGATCCGGAACAGGCGGCCAACTTTGCAGTAAAAATGAGGATCCCCGGATGGGCTCAAAACAAACCTATTCCGGGTGGATTGTATCAAGTGATGCAATCATTAAAAGCCAAGCCCGTGTTGTTATTGAACGGGAAGCCCGTTGCATATGATATCGAGAAAGGCTACGCTACAGTGAAGAGAAGCTGGAAGAAAGGAGATCAATTGGAATTACAATTGCCTTGGGAAGTTACCAAAGTAGAAGCGCGTTCCGAAGTGGCCGCTGATCAAAAAAGATTTGCCTTGCAAATGGGCCCAATTTTATATTGTTTGGAAGGACCCGACAATAAAGATTCGGCAGTAATGAATATTGTAGTAAATAAAAATGCGCCCGTTCAAACTGTTTACAACGAACAATTATTGAATGGTGTAATGACGCTTCAAATGACAGGATCAGCAACGAAAAGAATGGAAAATTCAGATGCGTTGCAATTGACTGATCAAACTGTTACTGCCATTCCATACTATTCATGGGCAAATAGAGGACCTTCTGAAATGGAAGTGTGGATTCCTTATGATGCTTCTGCCGCAAAACCCAAACCGGCTCCCAGTATTGCTTCCAAAAGCACGGTAAGTTCTTCAGTAAAGAACAAACGCATGTTTAGAGCGCTGAATGACCAGTACGAACCCGCTGATTCAAAAGATGGCAGTGCGTCTTATTTACATTGGTGGCCTAAGAACAACACAGAAGAGTGGGTGCAATACGATTTTGATAAAGAATATACCATATCAGAATCAAGTGTGTATTGGTTCGACGACGGACCTTGGGGAGGATGTAGAATTCCATTAGAATGGAAGCTATATTATATGAAAGGAAGCGAATGGATTCCGGTTAAAAATCTTTCGCCTTATACCATAACAAAAGACAAGTTTGATACTGTAAAGTTCGAAGCTGTAAGCACAACAGCTTTGAGGTTGGTGGTGCAGTTACCGAAGGATAATTCTACGGGGATTCACGAATGGAGCGTGAAGTGAGCGAACAATTAAGAATTAATAATTAATAATTAAGAATTGATAATTAATAATGGAACAGC
>DGDD01000091.1 GCA_002385265.1 Chitinophagaceae bacterium UBA3961 | reverse complement strand
AGTTGGTAATTGACAAAGCGTTGAAGGAAGAAAATCCTGAAAAACGTCAGGGTTTCGCGAATGCTGTGGCATATTATATGAAGTTGGCTTACAGTAACTGGCACAAAGAGACCGTTCACGACGATGCCATTCAAAGTGAACTATCGAACATTACCGAAGGTCAACTTACATTTACGAATACACCGTTTGTGAGAACTCCTCGTCCGGGTGGCGATAACCGCGACAGAGACCGCGGCAATTTCGATTACCGTAACAAACGCAATCAGAAATTTGGCCATCAACAAAGAGGTGGAGGCGGAAGCAATAATAGAAATGACAGAAACGACCGCAACGATCGTAATGACCGTAATAACAATGGTGGCAAGTTCAAAAAGAAACGCTACTAAACCGCTATCCTTCGAGCCAAACAACACTAACTAGTTTAACCCTTTATTACTTCGCTGCATGAATGTATTTGAAGTAACCGGCGGCAAACGACTCAAAGGCGATATTGTTCCGCAAGGTGCTAAAAACGAGGCCTTGCAAATTATCAGCGCCGTTTTGTTAACTCCAGAGCCGGTAACCATCACCAATATTCCAGACATTCTGGACGTAAATTTATTGATTGAATTATTGGGCGAAATGAACGTTGGGATTGAAAGACCCAGCAGAGATACCTGCATCTTTAAAGCCGATAATGTAAACATCGATTATTTACACAGCGAAGCTTTCAAAAAGAAAAGTGGGAGACTGCGTGGCTCGGTAATGTTGGCCGGCCCCATGTTGTCGCGCTTTAGAAAAGCATTCATTCCTAAACCGGGCGGTGATAAAATTGGTCGTCGCAGGTTAGATACCCATATCATTGGATTTGAAAAGTTAGGTGCAGAATTCAACTACCATCCTGAAGATGGTTTTTTCCATTTGGAAGCTCCAAATTTAACCGGCACTACTTTATTGCTCGATGAGCCTTCTGTTACCGGTACGGCCAATATTATTATGGCGGCGGTAATGGCAAAAGGAACGACCACTATTTACAATGCTGCCTGTGAGCCCTATATACAGCAACTCAGTAAGATGCTGATTCGCATGGGTGCGAAAATCAGTGGCGTTGGAAGTAATTTGTTGGTTATTGAAGGCGTGAGCTATCTGGGTGGCACGCAACACCGCATGCTACCTGATATGATTGAGATCGGCTCTTTCATTGGATTGGCTGCAATGACACAAAGTGATATTACTATTAAGAATGCCGGCATAGAACACCTTGGAATCATTCCTGAAAAATTCCGTCAACTGGGCATTCAGATGGAATTCAAGGGCGACGATATTCATATACCCGAACAAGAGATCTATGAAATACAACGCTATCTCGATGGTGGCGTACTAACTATTTATGATCATCCTTGGCCTGGTTTCACTCCCGATTTATTGAGTATTGTTTTGGTAACAGCGATCCAAGCAAAGGGAAGCGTGTTGATTCATCAGAAGATGTTTGAAAGCCGCTTGTTCTTTGTAGACAAACTCATTGACATGGGCGCTCAAATCATTTTGTGTGATCCACACCGTGCGGTTGTAATTGGTTTAGAAAGAGAACAGAAATTAAGAGGCATTACTATGAGTAGTCCCGACATCAGAGCGGGTGTAAGCTTGTTGATTGCAGCCTTAAGTGCGGAGGGAAAAAGCATCATTCAAAACATCGAACAAATTGATCGCGGATACCAATATATTGATGAGCGTTTGAAAAATATTGGAGCAGAAATTTCGAGGAAGTCGATATAGATTACTTCACCGCAAAGGCCGCCAAGAGCCGCAAAGTAATCGCAAAGAATTGTTCAACTCTTTCCTTCACTGAAGCTATTAAGCAACGGAGGCAGCCTCTCTGTATTTCCTCTTTCCATCATTCAACGCGATAAATCGCGTTGCTACAAGTACCCTTTTACTTACTTCCGCCGCGATAAATCGACGGCGGACCTCAGCTACAATCATTCCTTCTATTCATAAAAATCTTGGGTGCTGTATTTCCTCGCTTCCCGCAACGGCTGCGTATGTCCCGTATCGTTCCTCACGGGATAGACTCCACTGCTTTTGCTTCGCAAAACCAGCCTCCTCTTCCTCTCATCCTCGTTCCTGTATTCCCCTTGTTCCTCCTCTTGTTCTTTCTCTGTATTTCCTCTATCCTCGTCTCCTCTATCCTCGTTCCTATTTTCGGCTGTTCCATTATTAATTATTAATTCTTAATTATTAATTAATCCCCCATGTTGAATTCCTCACCACTTCATGTTTTTTTCCTCAAAACTTCTTGATGTAACCTACCATCAAAAAAAGTATTTTCCTCCAAACGCAGTACCATAGCGTGTTTCAAAACTTTTTTCCCCTAGCTTTACACAACTATCATGATTAATCGAAAAAATTTCAAACTATGATATTTGTATCCATTTATTTCGTGTGCTTTACCGTGTGTATTCTTGGTGCCTTTTTAATGATTTTTGAACTGATCAATAATTATCATTGGATCAAGATCATTTTTCTTAGCATGTTTGTTTTAGCCGGAATTGGCGTAGTGAGTTTTACTTTCTATGTTTTTGAAAAACAAAAATGGTTGCTCGACCTAGAAGTGATCGACGGCACCAAACTTCAGGGGCGAAGTCCGGAACGACTCTTCACCTTCTATATCGACGATTTCAAACCCGGCTCTAAAGTTTTGAATGGAAAAGACAAGTTGTTCAGCAGAAACGACAGTTGTGTTTGGCTAGAATTTGAAGTGAGCCCCACAGAACTTTCCTATTTGTTAAAGCGCGATCGGTTCCACAAAATTGATATGGACACCTTAAGCTGTTCAGTGGAAGAATACCCTTTATTTGGAGAGAAACCTGTTTGGTTTAAACAACGAAAAGAGGTTCAACCTTACACTATTTATGAAGCTGATGTTATGATGCAGCGGCTTGGTTCACAATGGATGATTGTTTCTAAAGACAGTACGCATGTGTTGTATTACCGTCCCGCTCGATGAGCCAAAAGAAAAGTTGACTGATTGTATAAACAGATCGACAACAAAACGATGATCACTTAATTAACAGGAAGTTCTCATCATTGAAATGATTATATTCGGTGCCTATTCATGAACATGGAGCAATGGAGAGACTATAATCGTTTTTTTGATGAAGCTTCTATGAGTGCCTTACTCGCTATTTTCGACAAAGCGGGTATCGCTTACTTGGTAGAACAGGAAAAGGAAATGGTAGACCCTATCTATTTCGGTCGTCCCATAGAACCAATGTTTGTTGTAAAAATCCGTCCCTCGGCCACCGTGAAGGCAGATCAAGCCTTGGAAATGAAAGCCAGTTCAGATTTTGAACAGCAAGAGATCCCTGAATATTTGAAGCAAATGGAACCGGAGGAGTTGAAGGCGATCTTATATGAAACAGACAGTTGGAATGTGTACGATCGTAAGATGGCTTCACTAATACTCAATTCCCCTGATAGCAGTATAGATAAAGGCGCCACCATTTCAACAGAACTTAGTATACCGTTAATTATCTTAAGTTATGTGCTAAGTTTTATCGTTTTCGTTGGGCCATTTATTTGGTATACTCTCTGCTTTGCCACCAAAACCACCAACACGGGCCGGTCGATCCCTATTTTTGGCAAGCGAACCCGGGCAAATGGATGGGTGATTGGGGTCATTGCTTTGTACAACTTGGTCAATTTTATTTTGAAGCGAAGCACTTAACAGATGCGTTTTTAAGCCCTATCTTTGCGCATGGTTCAGCATCCCATCATTATCATTACAGCCCCGTCGGGTGCGGGCAAAACCTCCATCACCAAATACTTATTGGAGAAATACCCTCAGTTGTCGTTTTCCATATCAGCAGCAACTCGTGAGCAGAGAGCACATGAAAAAAACGGAATCGATTACTACTTTATGTCGGTAGAAGATTTTCGACAAAAAATTCAAAATCAAGAGTTTGTAGAGTGGGAAATGGTGTATGAAGGGAAGTACTATGGAACCCTAAAAATGGAACTCGAGCGTATTTGGGGCCAAAACAGAGTTCCGGTGCTGGATATTGACGTTAAAGGAGCCATCCATGTTCAATCGCAATACCCCGATTCCAGCCTTTCTATTTTCATAGAACCCCCTTCTGTAGAAGAATTGAGAAGAAGATTGATGAGCAGAGGCACCGAAACCGAACAAACCCTAGCCGACCGGGTAAACAAGGCCAGTTATGAGATCTCTTTCAAAGATCATTTCGACCAAGTAATTGTAAATGAAGAACTTAGCAAAGCTCAAGCAGAAGCTTGCACGATTATAGAGGAGTTTATGGCGAAAGGATAGGACAATCCTGCCTTGTTTTATACATTTGTAGCTACTATGAATACCACAATAGTCCTGATAATAGTGATTCTGATCGTGCTTTTAA
>DGDD01000220.1 GCA_002385265.1 Chitinophagaceae bacterium UBA3961 | reverse complement strand
GCCCCCGCTGCGAAACCGCTGCGGTCGCTGCGCCGCTGCGGTGAAGAAAAGCTCGAAAATTAGTACAGCAATAGATTATTCAGCTTCTAACATATGTAAATCTGACTATTCCTGTCGTCTCCCCCCAAAACAACCCAGCCATTCAACCCCAAATCCGCTCAATTTCCTCCTAAGAAACCCCTAAAATCTCTAAAAATTTAACAATTGGCGCAGCGCGTGATTACTATAAAATGTCTAAATTACGGGCAACCAAACGGTTTTTATGACCGAAGAAGCCATTTTACAAGGCTGTTTACAAAACGACGCTGCTGCACAGCGGGAACTGTACCATAAGTACAGCCCAAAGATGCTAGCCGTTTGTTACCGGTTTGCCCACAACCGGGAAGATGCAGAAGACATGCTTCAGGAAGGGTTTATAAAGGTATTTTCACAAATACACACTTTCCGCAACCAAGGAGCATTTGAGGGTTGGATTCGTAGAATCATGGTTCACACCTGCATTAACCACCTGAAAAAAAATAAGCGTTTCAACGAGAGCGTAGACTTGATCCACGCCAATACGATACAGATTCGTGAAGAATTGTTGCCATCCATTGTGCAAGCCAAGCAAATAGTAGAATGCATCCGCTTGTTGCCCATGGGATACCGAACGGTGCTGAACCTGTACGCTATTGAAGGGTATAACCACAAAGAGATAGCTGAAATGCTAGACATTGAAGAAAGCACCAGTCGTTCTCAATATACCCGCGCCAAACAGATGCTAGAGGATATTTTGGTGAAGAAAAGAATCATCCAAAAACCTCAAGAAAAAAGCTCCTGGTTTCGTTTTGCCTCAGGGCAGTAAATAAAGAAAAGAAGAAGTATCCAACCCAATGAAAATAACCCGTACAAACACTAACGAATTATGGAGCGCAATTTTTACAATGATGATTTTGATTTTGAACAGCTGATAAAGCAGAAATCGGATCAGTTTAAGATGTACCCTTCCGACAAGGTTTGGAAGGGCGTACAGTCTGCATTGCGCCCCGCTCGTAAATGGTACTGGATGGGTCTCGCCCTGTTTTTAGCCAGTATCGGATTCTACACCATCGACGCCATCAATCATCCCGGCAAACCGGTTTTAGCTTCTAACAATACTACCGAATCAGAAAATACAACTGCTTCAAAAGAAACTCAAAAAGCTCCCATCGTTCCCATGGTAGCAAAGAAAACATCGCAAGACCAAAAATCGAGCGTGGCTTTCTTCGATACGAAATGGGAGGAGAAGAGGATAGAGGAGACGAAAAGTGAGGAGACGAGGAGCGAGGAACGAGGAAGCGAGGAGTTTAAGAATGAGGAGATGAGGAATGAGGAAAGAGGAGTGAGTACAACAGAAAAGCCTTTCAAGAGAATCAGTCCGGTGATTCCAATGGTAGCTGCTACGGCTGCAAAGGCGGAAGATATTCAGATTGAAAATACTACTACGAGCACACAAGTAGCGCCAATTGCAGCTACTCCTACGGCAGAAGCCGCAGCTACTAATGAAGAGAAATCAGAAAAGATCAACTGGTTACAAGAGAACTTAGTTTACGAATTCAGCAAGCCTAAATTGAAAAAATTAAGCTGGCAGTTATCGTTCTCTCCAACCATGAACTATAGAAAGTTACAGGGAACAGCCGATGCTAAAATCAGCAACTTATTGACGAATGTTCCCATAGCTCCCACTATTGAAGGTGATATCGACAACCTCGTAAAACACAAGCCCGGTGTTGGCTTCGAATTGGGAAGTGGATTTGTTTATGCATTGAATAAATCCATGAATTTCCGCGCAGGGGTTCAATTCAACTACTCTCAATATTATATTCAAGCATACAATTCGTATTCAACGGATAGAGCAACCATTGCTTTGAATAATGTGGGATTGAGTTCGGGTACCATTACCAATTATTCTCGCATTCGCAATTTTGGTGGTAACAGTCAAACCGACCTCAGAAATGAGTATTTCCAAATTTCAGCGCCTATTGGTATGGAGTTTATTTTAATGGGTCGCAAGCGTTTGCAAATGGGTGTGGCGGCCACTGTGCAACCAACGTACTTGTTGAACCGTAACAATTACCTCATTACTACCGATTATAAAAACTACACCAGTGCTCCTTCACTGGTTCGCAGATGGAACGTAAATACCGGTGCGGAAGCTTTTGTTTCTTACAAAGTAGGAAGCACGAAAATTCAACTGGCGCCTCAGTTCCGTTATCAATTGCTTTCTTCTTACACCGATCAATACCCGATCAAGGAATACTTGATGGAGTATGGAGCGAAGTTGACGATTAGCAAGACGATCAAATAAATTAATAAGTAAGAATTAAGAATTCACCGCAAAGTTCGCGGAGAGCGCGAAGGTGTCGCGAAGGGTGTCTGCTTTTCCTAGTTATTCTTTTTTCACCGCAGCGGCGCAGCGTCCTTCGACCTGCTCAGGACAGGCTCGCAGCGACTACGCAGCGCTGGCAATCTCACTGTATTTCCTCGTTTCCCGTCTCCTTCTCTCCCCCCTTCTGTATTCCCTCGTTGCATCTTTCAACGCGGTATTTCCTCGTTCCTCGTCTCCTCGCTTCCTCCCTCCTGCACTCCCCCCTCTTCCTCCCCCTGTTCATTCTTTGTATTCCCTCTTTCCATCATTCAACGCGATAAATCGCGTTGCTACAAATACCCT
>DGDD01000010.1 GCA_002385265.1 Chitinophagaceae bacterium UBA3961 | reverse complement strand
ATCTTAGTGTTTTTAGACATACAAGTTGCAGGACTGAATGGTATTCAGCTACTAGAAAGTGTACCCATTGATGCTGCAGTTATTTTAACTACGGCACACCATGAATATGCGTTAAAGGGATACGAACTGAACGTAACCGATTATCTGCTGAAACCCTTTTCCAAGGAACGCTTGCAACAAGCCGTTCAAAAAGGATTGCAAAGAATTGAACAGAAGAAAACAGTAAAAGAAGAAGCATTTTTCTTTGTAAAATCGGGGCATAAATTAGAAAGAGTAAACTACAGTGAGTTGCTCTATATTGAAGGAGTGCGCGACTATCGAAAACTACACACCATTACAAAACAAATCATGACACTCGAAACCTTTCGAGAATTCGAAACCTCGCTATCGAAAGAAAAAATGGTACGTGTTCATAAATCCTATATGGTAAATATTGACAAAATAGAGGCCGTTGAACGACACGAGATAAAGATCCATAATACCAACATCCCGATCTCAGAGTCGTACCGAGAGGAATTTTACAAGAAATTCAAAAGAGGCAACCCTTAATATAATTGATTACAGTTTCCTCAATAAGTCGTGTACATGACGCTCCGATTGTAAGAGCACTGAAGATCCGCTGCTCAAGTCTGCCAATACTTTATCAAAAAACGCATCCAAACTTGGAGCTAAAACAGTAAGTACTTCTTCATCACGACCGAAAACAATGACCTGTCCTTTTTGACCCGCAGTATCGGGATCAAGATCAATGCCAATATAGTTGCCTCCAAAATCTTCAAACAAAGGAAGCCATTTATAGTGAAAATAAATGCGCTTTACCGCCCCTTCCGGTACCGAACTGAAATTTTCCGGATCGTTCAAATTATAATCTTTTCGTTCTACCGTGTAGTGTCCATTTTCATACAGCACGAATTCCATTTCATCCCAATTAAAGCTCGATTCTTCTAGTTTCTTAAGAGCTTGAATGGTGGGGGTTATTTTCTGATAGTCTGTATAATCTATTTTAAGAATTGTTCTTTCCTTCGAACTTGTTGCTTCGGTTTCATACAAATAAGGTCCACCAAAAGATCCATCACCACAACTGAACTCCATCTTGTACCAGGCTTTCTTCAATCCAAACAGCTTAGCCTTTGGAGCTTTGCTCGTATAAAATGCGATGATCTCTCGAATCAGTTGTTCTGAGCGCTCCGGATCAGGGATCTGTCTATTGGTAGGCTTTACCAAGCTCCAAGAAAATTGAAGTTGATGAGTGATCTGTTGCAGGCTCATAAAACCATCACCTAAAAAAACCGGCTCTTCTTCTGCCGACTGACCATCTGCAAACTCATACAGCTCCTTAAAACCGGAGGGAAGCGGTTCTTGAATCAATGATTCTATAGCGGAGAATGCATCTAAAGACGCACCTGAATTCAATCGCGGGGTGTTTACACCTTTAGCACTGAATTGCAATTCTATTACCTGCTGAAATTTTTGGACAATACTCATGCGTTAAAATTAGTCGTTCAACCCTTTTCCTGCTAAGATATCTTTTAAATGCTTTTCAATTCTCGCCTCTCTTGTTTTTGCTTGCTTTGCTGATGAGAAGAAAAGAAGGTAGGCTCTTTGCCTGCCCGGCGTGAGTGCTTCAAACGCTTTTTTCAATTTTGCACTTTTATTCAAATGTTGTTGAAATTCCTCCGGCACTTCATATTCCGATGTTTTCTTCAACGCTACTTTGAATCCTGCTTTCTCCACTTCAATGGCTTCATACAAGTAAGAAAGCAGCACTTTCTTCAATTTCTGAATTTCTTTTACATTGGTGAATCGTATTTGTCGGGCAGACTGAACGTTCTTCGACTGGTGTACTAAAATTCCGTTTGGATCGCCCATCAATGCTCCTTTAAATAATAAAAAAGCACAATATTCTTTAAAGCCGTGAATGAGAGTTACATTCACTCCGTTGTAAGTGTAGCAAGGATGTCCCCATTTGAAATCCTCTTCCATTCCGGTTTCGAGGGCAATGGATCTCATTAGTTCAAATTCTTTCTGCCATTGTTTTTCTTTGGCTATATAGGCGTCGGCTTTGGGATGCATGGCAAGTAGTTTGGAGCAAAAGTAGGGAGTAATGAGTTATGAGTTTTAAGTTTTAGGTTTTGCGCAGCTGCTCTGCTGGGGATCACCGCAGAGAGCGCAGAGTACGCAAAGTTGTCGCAAAGTGTTCCTTTTTCTTATTACCGCAGCGGTCCTACGACTGAACCTCCGGTTCGCCCTTCGACAAGCTCAGAAACCACGCAGCGTTTTACGTTGCGTACCTTTGCGTACTTTTTTTCTTTGCGGTAAAGTAAAATGATATAAAATTTGGAGTGCTTCTTATAATGTTGCGGCTTAACAAAATTTCCATCCAAGTAGCACAACTATTTCACTAGACTATCACTGATGCCAACACTCAAAAACTAAAGAACTAAATAACTCAACAACTCAACCCAAGTAGTTCCCAACACCTTCTCAACACTGCTCTAACTATATACTATCTCGCCGCGGGTTCAAACACAAAATCAGGCACGCCCCTAATAAAAGGATAATCACTGATATTATTACTTCTCGGAAAAACGGATGAATTGCCTGTACTGGAAAATGGCATGTCAATGGTAATTTGCTTCACTCTAAATGGATAAATACTGTAGATAGTGGTAGGTTTTTTAAAGAGTTGAAAGTATCGCTGTCCCACACCATTGCTGGCATTGTTCACAGAAACCACATAAAATTTATTCACCACTATGGACACACTACTAATTGGCGTATACGCAAAATCATTTCCATTTGTTACTACTACATTTGCTTTGGCAATAAGTGTGTTTGCATCGTAGTCAAATAGGATAACCTCATATATACCGGGACTTGGCATGCGGCATCCGAGCTGAGTAATGATACCCGGCGAAGTGGCGTGAAATTTCAATCCAAAGTTTCCAATATTTGCCGGCATGGTATATATGGTATCGGCAGGATATTTTGTTGCAATTGAAGTGCGCAGCGGTGTTACTCCATCAATAGCATCCGTGGAAGAACTCGATTTCTTGGAGCAAGAACTTGTAACAATTATGCAACTTAACAGGCAGTAAAATAAAAGCAGTGATTGTTTCATGATTGATAAATTTGAGCTTCAAAAATGCGCTCTTATTATACTTTAGAAAATACCCAAAATGATGTAGCCGAAAACGCTTGCCATCATTCCCTTGATTTGAACTAATTTTAAGCCATTAATTTACCTACATGAACGTAACCGTTTTGCTTTTTGATGATTTTGAAACACTCGATGTATTCGGGCCTGTTGAATTATTTGGGAGAAGGAAAGATAGCTATCCAATTAGATTTGTTTCGCTTGATGGAGGATTGGTCTCGAATAACCACGGGGTTTCTACACCTACACTAAAACTAGCCGACTGCCTCAATGATATTGAAATCTTCCTAATCCCCGGCGGATACGGTACCAGAAAAGAAGTGAACAACGATTCATTGATTGCACTCATTCATCAAATTGCAAACTCGTGTAAATATGTACTCACCGTTTGCACAGGAACTTCCCTGCTCGCAAAAACAGGATTGCTCGATGGCAAAAAAGCCACCACCAATAAGATCGCTTTCAAATGGGTGATGAGTATTGGGGAAAAAGTTCTCTGGAATGAAAAAGCGCGATGGGTAAAAGATGGCAAGTATTATACTTCCTCAGGTGTAACAGCAGGTATGGACATGACCCTTGGTTTCTTGGCCGAAAGAGAGGGTATTGAGTTCGCACGAAAACTAGCAACCGAAATTGAATATGTATGGGTGGAAGATAAAGACCTCGACCCTTTCATCGCACTACTCCAAGCAAGAACCCTATGATCTTACTTTCTATTTTAGATGAAATACCTCTGTACACTCTTATCGCAATAACGGGTCTGGCTTTCATTGCGGGATTCTTAGATGCAGTAGTGGGTGGAGGAGGCCTCATTCAATTGCCTGCCCTCTTGATCAATTTCCCGAAAGAGCCCATTGCTACGCTTTTTGGAACGAATAAGATCGCTGCTTTTTCAGGTACTTCCGTTGCCGCATTCGGCTATGCCAAAAGAATCCGATTCAATCCTGCCCTACTACTCGTTATCTCCTTGGCCGCTTTTGGAGCCTCCTATCTTGGCGCAAAAGCAGTCAGCAAATTGGATGTATCCATCTTAAAACCGGTGATTTTGGTGATCTTGATTGCGATAGCAATTTATACCTATTTCAAAAAAGAGTTAGGAGCTGAAAAAACCAAATCCCTCCCTACCGGTCAACTTTTACTATATGGCGCGATCATAGGAATAGTGGTAGGATTTTACGATGGTTTCTTTGGACCGGGAACCGGCAGTTTCCTAGTACTCGGATTTGTAGTGATTTTGGGATTCGATTTTCTTCACGCCTCCGCTTATGCGAAAATAGTCAACTGCTTCACCAATTTCTCAGCATTATTGGTATTCATCAAACAAGGAAACTATCTTCTTTCAGTGGCCATCGTAATGGCTGCTTTCAACGTGCTAGGGAATATACTTGGAACAAAAATGGCGTTGAAGCGGGGCAACGGATTCGTACGGATCGTATTCCTTGTTATAGTTGGCATCATGATAATTCGCTATGCTTACGATGTTTTTACACTTAAAAATTAAAGACCCCTTAACTTTGTAGATCGTACTTAGATTGTATCTTGTAACAACCACCACCATAAATCGGCCTGCTTATGAAATACATTCTTTCATTATTTTATTGTATTGCAGCCTTCACAGGTACAGCACAATTCAAATCAAACTTAACCAGCCTCTCAAAAATTGACATTGGCCTAAATGGGTTAGGGTTTACTTACGAACCCAAACTAGGCAACTATACTACCATGGAACTCAGTGCCGGCTTGGGCGGCGCTTATTATATAGCCGAAGGCACCCTGGAATACTATTTAAATGAAATCGGACCATACTTTTCCATACAACCTAAGTTCTATTTCAATCTACCGAAAAGGGCTCGTAAAGGGAAGAGCAGTGATTTGAATGCCGGTAACTACATCGGTGCAATGGCGAAATTTGTTGGAGCCATCAATGGATACAATACCTACCCCGGGTTTTTATACAATATCCATTGGGGAATGCAAAGATCCATTGCCCGTAAGTGGACCATCAACACGCGCGCCGGAATTGGATATGCCATTGATGCAGATTTTCTGTTTGGAACCCTGTACCCCGCCCTTGATGTGAAGTTTTCATATGTATTTAGAAAGAAAAAAATCTGACAGATCAAATATGAAAGGTATCGTTACATTAAATCATGCCTTGCGTTTTTTACTTGAAATTTTGCTGCTGATCATTTTTGCGAATTGGGGATGGAATCAATTTGAAGGGGCCCTCAAATATCTAGCAGGCATCGGTCTTCCGTTGGTGGCGGCTACCTTTTGGGGTGTATTTCGAGTGGAGGGAGATCCCGGAAAAGCACCGGTTGTAATTCCGGGTTGGTTGAGACTCTGCTATGAACTAATGCTATTCAGCATTGCTTCATTCATGCTTTATCAAACAAAACCCATGCATTGGGCACTCTTATTTAGCATATTCTGGGTGGTTCACTATTTGTATAATTGGAGAAGAATAAAATGGCTTTTCCATCAATAAGTCACAATACCCTACTCATGTTCAAAAAAATACTACTTCATTTCCTCTTCGGATTTCTTACTCTTTCCGGGTTTGCTCAAGAAAGCGCCCAAACTAAAAAAAATTCACTGGGGCTTGAATTGGGAAAAAACGGAATTGTGTTCAACCTAGTTTTTGATCATCATTTTCTACAAAAAAACTTCGGTTATCGCATGATTGTAGGAAGTAACTTCGATGCCTACCTGAACCAAAAATCGGCTGGCGCAGGTCTTTATTATTTATTGAGAAGAAAGAAACAGGCTCTAGAACTGGGATTTGATCTGAACTATGTAAACATTACCGAACGAAGCGACGATGTTCGATCCTTTGGTTTCATTTATCCCGACTACGAATACAACTCCCTATACCCAAGCTTGAATTTAGGTTATCGCTATTCAGGAAAAAAAGGACTCTTCCGCATGGGTGCTGCACCGGGTTACATAGCCAATAAATGGATTCTAGGAGCTTATCTCGGGTTTGGTATTTACTTGAATTGAGCTTCAGAAAACCACCCCGCTTTTTTCACTATTTTCGTGCGCAACAAAGAAGCATGCACCATCATTCAGAATTAAGCGACGAAGCTTTTGAACTACAATTCGCAAGCGGGGTATTTCCGGCTTCATTGTTCATTCACGAAGCGCATTTGCGACTCGGTTTCATTCACATAAAAAAATATGGAATTGAAAAAGCTATTGAACAGGTAAGTCAACAAATCCAACAATTGGTTACAAGTATTGGAGCAGAAGACAAATACCATCACACCGTTACCATCGCCGCATTGCACATTCTCAATCATTATATCAGAAAAAATCCTGAGGCACCATTTCAGCAACTACTAGCAAGTGAACCGCAACTGCTCGCTGATTTCAAATCAATTCTAAACAAACATTACAGCGAATCGATACTGGCCAGCCCGGAAGCAAGACACCAATATTTCCCACCCGACCTCACCTCTTTCTAATTCACCGAAAAATTTGGAATTGTATCAAAAACGTTTTTACTTTGTATCTCAAAGTACTTTTAAATAATATTAAAGCCATGAATTTAAGAACCATCATTGATGCACCGCACGGCGCTTCTGCCGTAAAACGCATGCTACAGGGCAGTATCCCTGCGTTGGCAGTCGCCTTATTTTTTATTTTTAGTGTAGATCATCCAAAGCCAGAATGGCCGTCGTATTGGATGATCCAACCATTAATAGTGATGCCGTTTGCAGGAGCCATGGGTGGCCTAGCCGTATATGTGCTTGACTTTCAGCGCGCAAAAGGCGGAGCACAGAAATGGTTGACCAATATTGCCAACTTTATTATTTACGTGGTAGGTCTTTGGATGGGTATCGTATTGGGCTTTCACGGAACCTTGTGGAACTAACCGTTCTTCGAACCGAGTAAGCCAAAGAAATGTTATAAGCTCGGTAAGATGCAGCATCCAGAAGTCCGCATTTGTCTAGTCCATAACACGTTGATACAACCAGCAATTGTCATGAAAATAACCGGCACCATTTTTATATCCATCGTTCTCCTCCTTAGTTCTTGTGCTAAGAAAGACGGTGTTGTAAACGATGGTCTTATTGGCAAATGGCAACTCACAGAAGTCTACGATGGGTATTTCAATGGAGGCGGATTTAAATGGAACCCTATTCCATCTGAAGATTCACACACTTTGCAATTTGCAGTGAATGGTGAATTCACACAAGAATATTTCAACAGAGGGAGCAATCAAATTTGCTTTGGTTCTTACACTATTTTCCCGGGAATGAAAGTTCAAATCAACGATAACTGCAATACGGTTTCTTATATCAAAAATGTTACAGAGCTTTCTCCAAGCACACTGATCATCGACATGCAGGGCATTGAAGGAACGATTCGATTCAAATACCAAGCAGTTCAATAATCCACAAATTAGGTTGTGTAATGACGATCGAACAACACATGCTTTCAAATCATGACGCACTGCTAACCCTAAATCAAAAGTTATTTCCGGATTCTATACTTCATGAAGAAGACCTTGCCTATCGGTCGTTTCTTGCCAACCCCAATCATCAATGTTTCATCGCCAAAGAGCAATCCAATTCAATTGGATTCGTTCATGTGTCCCTTCGCTACGATTATGTAGAAGGCTCCGATGAATCCCCTACCGCCTACTTGGAAGCCATTTATGTATCTCCCGAAAACAGAGGAACCGGCGTTGCGGCTTTATTACTGGCACAAGCCGAAGCCTGGGCCCGTGAAAAAGGGTGTACGGTACTGGCTTCAGATACCGAACTACACAATACTTCCGGAATTCAATTTCATGAATCTCATGGTTTTGAAGAGGCCAACCGCATCATCTGTTATACCAAGAAACTGGATAACCAGTCTTAACCCTGTTTTAAGAGAATTAGCATTATATTGCCGCATTCATCCTTAACACGTTAGAACCATTTCATGAGTTTTCTGAAGAAATTATTTAGTAAAGAACAGCCCGTAATTGATTCCAATGCCGCTTTCTGGGCTTGGTTCCGAGAAAATGAAAAAACGTTTTTCAAAGTATTGAAAAACAAAGGCGATGTGGAAAATGATTTTTTTGCCAAAATGAGTGATCAACTCGATCAATTACGCGAGGGCTATTATTTTGTTGCCGGCATGAACGATGAACAAACTGCTGAATTAATAATAACTGCCGACGGCAACTTGAAAAACGTAGCATTTGTAGAAGCACTCATTGCAGAAGCACCCTCACTGCCCAATTGGAAGCTCACAGCGTTAAAACCCGAATTGGATATTGAGAATGTAGAAATTGCGATGTCGGGCTTGCGCTACCACAAAAACAATATCTTCTTCTATTCCAATATAGACGAGAACTACCCCGATGAAATTGACCTCACTTTTGTACACTCTGACATGACAGAAGAAAACAAAGAAGCCATTTCAAACGGCATTTATGTTTTTCTTGATAACTACTTAGGAGAATTGAGTTTGATGGAAGACATCGACAGCTTGGAATTCACCACCCCTCAAAACGCCACTGAAGAATTGATCCCCATTGAAAAGCTGAAAGGCTTTCTTAATTGGAGAAAAAAGGAATTCATAGAAAAATACGACGGTATCCGTTACAATACGGATAACGACTCCTACAATGTTCTTGAAGCCGAAACGCCAGATGGAATTCCCATGATGGCAGCATTGAATGCTGAACTATTAGAATGGGACAGCAAAGCATCCCACCCTTGGATGGGTGTCCTTGTTTTCAATTATGACGGCTCGGAAGGAAACGGTATGCCATCCGACAACGACTATCAACAACTGAACTCCATTGAAGACGAACTCATGGTCCTATTAAAAGACGAAGATGGCTACCTAAACTTGGGAAGAGAAACAGGGCAAAACCAACGCAAAGTCTATTTTGCTTGTAAAGACTTTAGAAAACCATCCATTCATTTCGATGCCATAGAGAAACAATATCCGCAGTATAAAGTTGAATTCTCCCTATACAAAGATAAATATTGGAGAACCATGGAACGCTTTGCTTAATCAAATTATAGTGAAATGAAACAAATACTCCTTGTTTTGTTCTGCCTGCTTGCCATTGTAAAAACCAATGCACAGCCTTGCAATTGTCCTCCCAAAACGGACACCAGCTTGCATCATAGAGAAGACTATGTTGACTACATAATAAGAGGAACTGTGGTAGACATAAAAGACTATCACACCAAAGATTCGATACCCAATAACAAAACCTATTTAGAAATTACGGTTATCGTTCAAGACGAATTCAAAGCACCCCTGAAAACCGGAAGAAGCGTAAAAATTCTAACAACACCGGATATATGCGGATTTGAATTTGAACTGAACAAAGACTATATCATTTATGCGCTAAAATGGAAGGAATTTACTCGGACAGCAATGGTTCAGAAAGGTAAAAAGATCCGATCTCAAACGGTCAAGAATCATTTTCTGACAAGTAAGTGTTGGGAAACGCAGTTGTCGAATCCTGAAGAGATCGCCTATTTAAGAATGGCGACTGGGAAATAACTGGCAGAAGCTTTTATTTCTCAATGCTACTTCCGCTTTTCGTTGAAAAGAACGAATAATTGTAAATTTGAATTATGTATTTCAAAGCCTCACTCGATCTCTTTTCAAAAATTATCACGGCGATGGTTGCCGGTTTGCTTTTGATATTGATCGTTTTTCAGACAGTTCCATTTACACAAATCAACTATTGGTCAATTGGGCTGTCAGGAAGTTTGTATTTAGCACTCTTTCTTGTTACCTATGGTTTTCACACAACCGGATATGAAATAACAGATACAGAACTGATCATCAAGCGCCCCTTCAAAAACAAAATCTACGATCGTTCTAGCATTGCACAAGTAGTTCCAATTGAAAACATTGTCCTCCGCAAATCCATTCGCACTTTTGGTGTTGGTGGAGTTTTTGGTTATTGGGGGAAATTCGCCAACGTGAAATACGGCGTTACAACATGGTATGCCACTAGAAGAAAAGATGCTGTTCTGGTTGCTTTTACTACGAATCATAAGATAGTTTTAACACCAAACGATTCATCAGGTTTTGTAACTTACTTGAATAAAAAATAAAGCACTCATCAAAACAGCATCCATGACTGTTTCAACTTTTACTCGTATCATTTGCGTTTGCATCTTAGCATACGCCTGCAAAAGTCAACCCAATTCAAACAATCAGGCTCCAAATAATTCAAGGGTTGGCGGCGCCTTTGAAAACCCGGAATTCACCTACACCAAAATCCCAAAAGTATGTGCAACTGTTGATACCAGTCCGGGCTGGAAACGCAATATCAACCGACTCCACCTCACCGGAACCATCTATCAATCAGATGGGGTAACACCGGCTCAGGGCGTGGTACTCTATTATTATCAAACCAACGAGGAAGGGCACTATCTGCACAAACCGGATGAACCGAGGAGTATGCCTCCAAATGAAAACGGTCAAACACATGGATACATTCGAGGTTGGGTAGTATCGGATTTGAATGGCCGGTACGATATCTACACCATTCGTCCTGGCGTATACCCCACTCGTGACGCACCCGCTCATATTCATGCTACCATCATTGAACCAACTATCAATGAATACTATATCGATGATTATGTATTTGACGATGATAGCTTAGTAACCCCATCATATGTATCGAAACAAGAACTTAGATGCGGTTCCGGAATCCTTCATTTAGAAAAAAAGGACAGTGTATGGGAAGGGAAACGGAACATAGTATTAGGAAAGAATATTCCCAATTATCCTTCTACAAAGCATTGAGAAAGGATTTGAAAGCGGTTTAAAACATCAAACAGTAGTTTGTAGTATTGTCCAATTTTTGTAAGTTACCATTCCAAACAATTCAAACTACATGAAACAAATTACGGTTCTCGCTTTCTTATTAATCTCAATTGCAGGGTTTGGCCAAACCAACTCATGGTACAAGCTCAGCACACCGGTTTTTGAAATAAGTTTTCCAAATAAGCCAACCGCTAGCACACAACAAATTCCATCGGCTGTAGGAGAACTCACTTTAAATCTACACATGTTGGAGGCGAAAGACGGCGACAAAGAAGACATTCTATTATACATGACCAATGAAACCGATTATCCCGATACGGTTGTGAATTCAAAATATACAGATAGATTAGAAACATTTTTTAAAGGATCAATTGAAGGGATGCTTAAAAATACCGGAGGGCAATTGCTCGAATCTAAAAATTTAGAAATGAAAGGATACTCCGGTCGCCAAGTAAAAATAGATTATCAAAATGGGGTGGCCACCATTGTTGTGCAGCTATACTTAGTAAAAAACAAACTCATTATGGCACAGGTATTCGTGAAGCCTGACAAAGAAGGAAACACTGATCAAAAAACTTTTTTTGATTCATTTAAGATACTTTAGGAAAAAGCCGGCAACTGCCGGCTTTTTTTATGATTCGCATTCTTTCCTTAACTTCCATCCAACCGTAATACACACACCTTCAAATCAAATCAGATGAAACAGGTTTTCTTTTCGATGTTACTCTTTTCAACGGGCACTCTTTTGGCACAACCCAATCCAAAACAAGTAGAGGTATTGAAATCCGAATCGGCCAAATCTATACAGGCGCAATACGAGGAATATAAAAAAATGATCCTCACTATTTGGGACTACGCAGAAGTAGGATTCAAAGAAACCAAGAGTTCTACCCTTCTTCAAAACAAACTAAAAGAAAACGGCTTCTCGGTAGAATCAGGTGTTGCGGGCATGCCCACGGCTTTTGTAGCCACTTATGGAAGCGGCAAACCGGTAATTGGTATCCTCGCCGAATTCGATGCACTGCCAGGATTATCGCAAGACAACAGTCCCACCCGAAATCCCATTGCAGGGAAAGGTGCAGGACATGGCTGTGGTCATCACATATTTGGCGTAGGATCAGTTGCATCCGGAATTGCCATAAAAAAATTAATTGAAGAAGGAAAATTAAAAGGGACCGTAAAAGTATATGGAAGTCCTGCCGAAGAAGGTGGTGGCGGAAAAGTATATATGGTTAGAGCGGGACTGTTCAATAACGTAGACGCTGTTTTGCACTGGCATCCGGGCGATGAAAACTCAGTAGCCTACACCAGTGCTTTAGCATACAAATCAGCGAAATGCCGGTTC
>DGDD01000194.1 GCA_002385265.1 Chitinophagaceae bacterium UBA3961 | reverse complement strand
AACTATAGCCAAGGTTTAAATGTAAAGCTGTATGAGGGGAAAAAAAACAATTCCATCCAAGTGATGGAGTTACACCAGTACGATTACTTTTAAAATTGTCAGTTTTTGTAGTAGAAACCAGTGCCCCGGTGGTACTGTTATATGCATTAGCAGTAAAGTTGTAAAAGGGTGTAGTAGAAAAATAGCCAGCCAACTGACCATAAAACCTTGACTTTGCATTTTGCTTAAAATAATACCGTATAAAAGGAGCCAGTAAGATACCCATTTGACCAGACTTAGTATCGTTGACTTTTACACCATTACTATTTTTACTGGTTATATTATCTAAAGCCAAGAAAGTATTAAGCCTTGTGCCTACTGCAACATCAGGGTGTAAAAAATAGCCACTTGCAAATTCTATAGATAACTTAAAGGATTTAGCTTTCCCGTCGCCGCCACCGGTATTGTCCTTGGTACTGCCAATATTGATATTTCCGAAGCTGGTTTCAATTATTTTATCGCCTTTTTTAAATTGAGCAAAAGACGCAGATATTGTGAAAGCAGATAAAAGGAGTAAAATATTTTTTTTCATGGTTCTCGTTTTATTTTATTGATTTGGGTTTAAAATATCTTAAAACTACTAAATTAAACCCGTTGGCGGAATTAAATTTAGATAAGAAGCGTTAAAAGATGTCATGCAGTGCGATAATGTGAAAGGTTCTGATTATTTGGAAAATTACAAATAAAGCCTTGTATGGCATGAGGGCTGAGACTGAATAATTTAGATAAACGATTTTTTATAACCATGAAGGTGCATGCATTGGGCATACAAGCCCTGCCAATTATATCATTCATGCCGGTGGCACTTCTATGACAAGGGATGCACTTGGCGGCGGCTATAATAAAATTGCCAATAGCATGGCAGATGCCGGAGTATCTGACGGGTATTTTAAGGGTGGAAATAACAACGGAGGTAGCGGATATATGAAAGATAAACTTAGCGGAAAAACATAACTATAACTTTACAATATTCATTTGTATGATGCTCATTATTTCATCAAACGGTATCTGCCCTTTGTAGTAAAGCTTGTTTGTTTTTTCATATCGCTTCTTAAATGCATCCCGTAGTTCAGCGTCTGATAAAAGAAAAGCCTGGTTTTCTGCAACGGGTATTGCAAAATCTTTTGCAGGAAACCTTTTCTTTTTATGGGCTTTGTATTCATCGGTGCTTATAAATTGCTGCACCAGTTCATTCTTTAACAGGCAGGCTACATCATAGTACTGCCGCATGTAATTGGGCCGTTCTTTTTCGTCGTCCTGCTCCTGCCGGAATTTGGTAGCAATAGTTTGCAACTTCTCTACAAAAGTATAACCAGGGTGGTAGCAGGTAATGTCCACCGCCCGGTTATCATCCATTTTTATACTGCCATTAGCAGCAGCTTCGTCATAGGCCCAGGAGCTTATTGTAAGATTGTTATTAGGAGTTACTGTATCAAAACCTGCTTCCAGCAATATTCCTTCTTTCACCCCCTCTATACTTTCAGTTTTACTTTCATACAAAAGCCTGATGCCGCCGCTGCGATAGTATGCTTCATCATCAAACGCAGTGTCTCTTTTTACAGAAACAATACCATCTATCTTTATATTTTCTGCAAGCCAGTCATAGTATTTCTTTCTTGATTCAATTTGATTAGACTTTGTCTTGGCAGGATTTTCTTCAACTCCTAAATCTGCAGGTGGTTTTATATGAATATCAATATCCTCAGAAAACCGGTCTATGATTTTATAGCCTTTTGATAAAGATGTTCCACCTTTCAGTTCAAAATCCAATCCCTGTTTCTTTAAGCCATACAGCACATGCATAATCCAGTAATCCTTCTCAATAAGTCCGGGCAGGATGTTATTTCTATCAGCCAGTATATTCAGTAGGTCTGAAAAGTCTTTATGATTATGCAGGTAGCCGTTAGCCATATTAAAGCGTATGAGGTTGTAGTAAGGGAGCAAATAATTTCTTTGCCTTTACACTGCCATATTCCACTACTGAATGTTTCAGCTTTTTCTTATCCATCACTTCAACTTTGCCTGCCACTTTCTTCAATACTTCGCTACTATCTTCCGCCAGTGATTCAAGATTATTTACTAAATCAACCAATAAAAATTCTGGTGTTACTTTTTTAGGGAAGTGAGGCTTTATCTTAAACTGAAATGTTTTATTACCCAGCTTAAACTCTCCGTGGCGTTTATGATTATAAACTGTTCTTACATTATACAATTGGGTGGTACCCACACCCAGGCTGTTATATACATTAGGGGTGGTAAGCAAAAAGCGATGGTCTTTTAAAAAACTTTCAACCAGCATATTTTCGTCAGGCGGTGTTTTGCCAAAAGCACTTTCTTTTGGGTAATAGTACAGCCCCTGAGACAGTTTTTGCAAAGTCCCTTCCTGCACCAACTCATCCAGGTGCCGGTCAACCGATTTAGACCAATTGGCCAGTTCAGTACGGCGATAAACCTCACCTGGTTTTAATTGCCTTTTTAATTGTTGTAACCTGCTCATACAATTTTTATTTACTCAACAAAAGTACAATAATTTCTAAATGTAACTGTATTTTAATTTAGAATTCATGCAAAAAGTAAGATAAATAATTGATAATCAACTAAAATAATTAATACCGAATCATTATTTCGCAATCGTATTAATATTAATCGAAGAGAATGGATGAAAATCAGGGGCCCAGCTAATCAGTTGTTCTCCCTTAAGTTTATGATGAGCAATGTTTGGAAATAAATCCATATCAATGGGATGTTTAGCATTGGGATTATGAAATAAATTTAACCCTTCACTCCATGTTTCAGTACAATTTTCATCAACCATATATGAAAATGATATTGGAGTAAATGAATTAGAATTGTGGTCATACCGGTCGCCAACTCTCAATACTTTTTGTTTGCTGGATGAAAAGCCTGCCTGGATACCCATCCTTGTAAACTTGGCAATTGTTCCTGTGGTGCTAAATAATACGCCGCTTATGTTTTCACAATCTTGCTCAAAAAAGAATCCTGAATTTATTTTGGCACCTGTAGGTTTAGTATAGTGTGTTATCTTTTCAGTCTTGGCAAAAGCGGAGCCATCTTCCGAAAAAATTAACTCCTCTCGCTGTCCATATAAATATTCAACCAAAGAAATGTATGACCAGGTCATTGAAAAATCATCATGAAAGTCAGCTACAGCTAATAAGAAAGGTTTGTCTTTTAAATGTGGTAATTCCCAATATTTTTTACTCAATTTTGAAAAAAGGGTACTTCCATATCTAAGGGGTATTTCATTTTGAATTTTTGTCAGAATATCGGCCGGTCTCGTTAATTTTTCTTCATTGGGCAAATATGTTGGCGGATTGTTTTTATCCCTTCCCAATGTAACAGCTTCAACTCCAATTTCTGCATCATATTTTTGAATAATAAAATCAGGTCTTTCATGCTTTCTGTTGACTAAAAACTCTTGCTCAGTTAGCGAGGCAAACAAATAAATTTCCCAAAGCCTGGCATCAAATCCATTTATTGACTGAAACTGTTCGATAAAATTTCCGTCAATATCAGAAAGGTGATTGGCAATTTCTATGATAGCCCTCTTTGAAGGGATAAATTGAGTATCCTCATTAAGTCTTATAAAATAGGGATGAATTTTTTCCTGATTCACTACAATATTAAATAAATCCATTCCTCTTTCTGGCAGGTTATGCACAACAGATTTAAGATTCTGTGCTGTATGCCACTTCATAGAATTGCTCAGCATGTCCACAGCTTCAGCTTTACTGGAAAAACTTACTTTGGTGTCAAATTCTCTGAATTGCCTGTTTTCATCTCTCACCAAAAGTACATAACTGAAATCCCTGTCGTATAAGTCCAACAGAACTACGCCTAAAATAGAGTTCTCGTAATTTGAATAGTATTCTACTCTTTTGCAAAATTTTGCACAGCAGGATGCCGTGTAAAAAGCATAAAAATATTAAACTGATTCTTAGTAATCTGTCGTATAGTGATTGGTTCAATTTTCATTAAAATTTCGATAATGTTTGATTTATAAAGTTAAGAATATTCATTTAGCTAAGTGTTTACTCAACAGTTAGCCCTACCGCACTTACCCTACAATTCCCCTTCTTGGTAAAATAATTGCAGAATATACAATTGTGAGTTTGAAAAAATGTGAGTAATGTTTCAGAAAACTAAAAATATAGATACCGCTTTCAGGTATATTCGGTTATTTAGTGTGGCGTTCTTAGCTGCCTGTGTTATCATATCACTTTTTATCGCTTACAAAAGCTATCAGTTGTCGTCTCAATCTCAGAACAAGGTTTTTATACTGGCAAATGGAAAGGCATTAGAAGCCTATGCAGCCGACAGGAAAGATAATATTCCAGTGGAAGCAAAAGACCATGTAAAAATGTTTCATCATTTCTTCTTTTCTCTTGACCCTGATGATAAAGTTATTCAGGCCAACATTACAAAAGCATTATACCTGGCAGACAATTCAGCAAAACAACAATACGATAACCTGAAAGAGAATGGCTATTATTCAAACCTCATATCGGGCGACATCAGTCAGGAAATCACAATGGATAGCATCATTATTAATACACATGTGTATCCATTTTATTTCAGGTATAAAGGGGAACAGAAAATTATTCGCCCCACCACCATTGTAACCAGGAATCTGATTACCGAAGGATACCTGAGAAATGTTTCCCGTAGTGATAATAATTCACATGGTTTTTTAATTGAAAAATGGCGGACGTTGGAGAATACTGACATCAACATTCAAAACAGGTAGCATGTGGTTGTTCAAAAAGAAAAAGAAATAGATTCAGTCAGATGATAAAACTACCGTATCTGATAAAGTGGCTGGCAAAATTGCCGGTGTCGGCATTAAAGCACAACAGCTATTTGCAGAAAAAATGAACAGGATATTTATGAACACAGATTTTAAACGATTAAAACTACTACTGATATTTTTCTGCGTTTCTGCAGGTGGCTACAGTATTTATCTTATTGTAAATAGTGTTTTCAGTCCTGAAAGAAAGCAGAAAGCTTTAGAGATACAGCAAATGGATATTCCAAAGCACTTTAATAAATCGGGAGATGAAACCATAATGCCGGAGGCAACTATAGATGAACAAACTTGTTTACAAATACAGGATTTTAGAAAATACATGGATAGTTTAAAATTGAACAGAACGAATGAATACGACAGCATTCTGCAAGCCCGGCCGGGTTTGATGGATAGTGTGCAGGTGCTGGAACAAATTTATTTATCACAAAAACAAAAATGAAGCGTATGAGCAGTGTGCAAAGGTCGTCCCGCCTGATTGCGGGACGGAAAAGAAAAATGATGCTGGTGTTACCGCTGCTGGTAATACCATTTCTCACAATGGCCTTTTGGGCATTAGGGGGAGGAAAAGGTAATGAACCCATTATTGTAAACGAGCAAAAAGGCTTGAACCTAAACCTTCCTGATGCTAAAATGAAAGATGAGAACCTTACTGATAAACTTAGTTTTTATGATAAGGCTGATAAGGATTCAGCCAAGCTGGAAGAATGGATGCGGACAGACCCGTATTACCAGCAAAAAGAAGATACTGGCTACATTCCTGTAAACGAATTAGAATTACTTACGCAAAACTCGGCCTCAAAATATAACCAACGTCTCAATTCATCACCCTATGAAACATCGTCAAATAATCCTGAACATAAACTACTGCAAAAATTAGCATTGCTGCAAAAGGAAATCAACAAGCAGCCTGAAACAGAAACAACAGGTAATAATGAAGTTTCATTGTCCAATCAGGGTGATGAATTTTCAAATGAAGTTGACAGACTTGAAAATATGATTCTGACTATGGATAAAACTAATACCGGTGACCCTGAAATGCAGCAACTCAATGGAACTTTAGAGCGGATATTAGATATACAACATCCGCAACGGGTAAAAGATAAACTTAAAGAAAAATCATTAGAACAAAAGCAGGTAGTATTTGCTGTCACAACTTCACCCAGGTTGGCAGATGTATCATTGATAGATACGATTAAGAAAAAACCAAACAGCACAAATGAATTTTACGGAGCAACTAAAGAAGCAGAAGAAGTTGCTGACGGTTTTGCTATTGAAGCGGTGGTGCACAGTAACCAGTCATTAATAAACGGTGCTGTTATTCAGTTACGACTTTATACAGATGTTTTTATAAATGGGGTACTCATACCGAAAGGAACTCCTGTTAACGGAATTGCATCATTAAATAATGAGCGGCTGGAAGCAGAAATCAATTCTATCCGTTACAAAAATCAACTCTTTCCGGTAAAGCTTGAACTCTACGATTTTGATGGCCTGCCTGGTATTTATATTCCTGGTTCTATCAGTAGGGATGTAGCAAAAAACTCTGCCGATAACAGTTTGCAGTTAATGGAGCTTACCACTCTTGACCCTTCTTTAAAAGCACAAGCGGCGGCTGCCGGAATCAACACCGTAAAAAGTTTAATGAGTCGGAAAGTAAAACAGGTAAAGGTGATGATTAAAGAAGGATATAAAGTTCTGCTGAAAGATAAAAATACTGAAACCGATTAATGAACATAAAATAGTAAAGCAATGAAAACAATAGTGAGTATGATTTGTGGGTGCCTTATAGTAATGTTTAGTCATGCACAAACAAAGTTGAATATTACAACTGACAAAACAACAAGCCTTGTATTTCCTTTCGCCATTAAGCATGTTGACAGGGGTACATCATCTGTGCTTGCACAACAAATAAAAGAGGCTCCGGAAATTCTATTAGTAAAAGCTGCTGCAAAAGATTTTACAGAAACAAACCTGAGTGTAGTTACTGACGATGGCAGCGTATATGCTTTTACAGTTAATTATGATAGTAAACCTACCGTATGGGTGCTTTATCTGCCGGTAAACAGGACAGCTACTATCAGTTCTTATGCCCATATGTTATTGGACAATGGAAGGACTGTAAAAAAAATAAAAGATAAGAAATATAACATGCAGGCAGGCATCAGGGGAATTTACATTAAAGACAATATCATTTACTATCAGCTATATATCAATAATGATGGCACAGTTGATTACGATGTGGACCTGCTTCGATTTTTTATTAAAGACAAAAAAAGAAGTAAAAGAACGGCAGTGCAGGAAGTGGAACAAAAGCCTGTTTACATCACGGGTAATTACAGTAAGATTAAAGGGAACAACTATTCAGTTTTTGTTGTGGCGCTGGAAAAATTCACCATACCTGACAAAAAGTATTTGGCCGTTCAAATAACCGAGAAGAACGGCGGCAGGCATTTTCAGTTAAGAGTAAATAATAAGGCTATAATGAAGTCAAAGGTATTGCCCGATTTGAAATGATAACAGAACATCCCATAGCAGATGAAGTACTCGACCTGGTAACTATTGCATTATCAAAAGGTGAAAAGTACATGGCCTATAACAACAGCCTTTATTTTATAGATGAGAGAGATGTACATTTTTTCAAAACAAGAGATGAAGCTGTTGAATTTGCAGAAAAAAATATAAGTGACCGTGACAGGTTCGCTGTACTTCATTTCAATTCAGTAAAAGATATTTTGAATCAAATTCCATACGGGGAACAACTTCATCGCCAGCTAAATCTTGACCCTGATGCAAATGGATTATATAATAAAGATGGCAATGATTTTACAGACGCATTAATAGACCATTTTGAATCACAGCAATTATCATTATTCGATAAACAATTAAAAACAAATTTTATGAACAACGAAAATCTTCAGTATTTGAAAGACAACATCAAATACATGGGCTTTGGTGAAACACTTAAAGCAGAGTTGGAAAGAAACATGGGTGAAGGCAAGGGAGAATTTCAATTGCACTTCAAAGCAGAAATTAATAAGAAACCATTTGAGGCCACACTCAATTTCCGAAAGTCCGATTCTACGGACATGTACTTTTTCAACAACTACAATGCTTCATTAGAAAAAAGCAATGGCGAGAAAAATGAGCAAACATTTTACCTGAACAAAGGAAAAGGTGTAACAGCAAAAGAAGCCTACAACCTGCTGGATGGCCGGGCTGTTCACAAAGACCTTACCACCAAAGAAGGCCAGCCATATAAAGCCTGGATACAGCTTGACTTTGAAAACAAAGACAAGAACAACAATTTTGAAGTAAAGCAGTTCCATGAAAACTATGGCTATGATTTGAAAGCTGCCGTGGAAAAATTTGCAGTAGCAGAATTGAACGACCCTGAAAAAGCAAAGGCATTAATGCAATCATTGGAAAAAGGAAATGTACAATCAGTAACTATTGAAAAAGACGGTAGCAGCCACAAGATGTTTATGGAAGCTGACCCTCAGTATAAAAAAGTTACGATGTACGATTCAAACATGAAGATGGTGGCCAAAGAATCACTGGAGCAATACAAATCTGGAATAGATAAAGGCAGCAAAGAAGTAAAGGCAGGACAGGAAAATGATAAAAAAAAAGAGTTGAAACAGGAGCCTAAAGTTGAAAAGGAAAAGCTGGAGAAAAAGAACGGACAAAGCCTGCTGCCTAAAAAACGGGAAAGTAAAGGCAAAGGTTTAGGGGTGTCATAGTGCATCCCTAAATCATTTCAATAATTATCAAATGTTATGCAATGAATATCCAGAATATATCGGAGCTGAGTAAGCAGTTAGAGGTGCTTGGCTTTCACGATGCAGGTAGCTTACTGTTAAAACGAATCTGTTTTAAACCTGCTAAGTTTTATCTGCTTCAGAGAGTGATTAAAGAAAAAGATACAATGCTTTTCAGTTTGTATTTTGAACTGTTACAAAAAACTGATAACTATCGTCTGCAATACTATGATGTAACGCTGCAAAAAGCAAATGGCGGTTTAGCCTTGCCTGTTGATGGCGTAAACCCTGCAGAATTAGAAAAACAGATGGCGGCTATTGACTGGAAAAAAGCATTCAGCCTTGATGATAAAAAGTCATGGAACTCCGAAGACAAATCAACCTGGGAAACAGAATCGAGAATTTCAGGTATAATTGAAAGCCTTTCCATACTTGAAAAATCAGAACTGGGAAAAGTTATTGCATCTACATTGAAACAAAAGTTTTGGGCAGGTACGTTGCATCAGGAAATAGTTGGCTCAATCCCACTTGTTAAGAATAAAGCAGATGTTAACCAGCGGTTCTATATTTCTGAAGATGGTAGTGGTATAACAACAGATGAGGCCTACCGCTTTCTGCAAAACAAATACATGGAAAAACAATTGCAGCTTAAAAGAAAGCAATCTGATAGTGGTGATGAATCAATTCCAGAAGAATCTAATGGTACATCAGGTAGTGGACTACTGAAGAAAAAGCGAATTGCAGGCAGAGGAAAACGAAACAGAGTTAACCAGGATTAAAAAGTATGGACATCTTTCCACCACTAACAGGCTTTTATGCTGCTATAGCCTCCGATACCCGTATCGGCGCTTCGCATATCAGCATTTACATGGCGCTACTGCAGCAATGGAATATTACTGGTGGAAATAATCCAGTGAAAATCGAGAGAGCTTTAATTATGAAGACCGCCAAAATAAATGCCCGGCAGACCTATAACAAATGTATAAATCAGCTACAGGAATATGGTTATATAATTTATGAACCTTGTTCCAATCAGTTTGAAGCAAGTGTAATTCACTTGAAAAATATAGAAATGAAAACATAATAATAAACCAAATTTCAATAAGAGGAGGTGTGATATGGCAAGTGTGAAACCGGAACAGGTAATTGAAATTTTAAAGAGGCATAATGTGCATATCTCATTGGAGCAGGCTGTCCTGATACTCGACTTTATGTTTAAATTTGCTAAGTTATCATTAACGCAAAACAGAGGCACATGACAGCAGATTTATACATCCGGGTGAGTACAGATGAACAGGCCGATAAAGGTTACTCACAACGGGACCAGGAGGAACGTTTAAGGAAGTATTGCGAAAACAACCAGATAAAAGTTAGGCAGGTAATTTTTGAAGACCATTCTGCAAAGACGTTTAACCGTCCTAAGTGGAATGGTTTGTTGTTTGACTTAAAGAAGAAGAAAAATGTAGTTGATTTTGTTTTATTTTCTAAATGGGACAGGTTTAGTCGTAATGCAGGTGATGCGTACCAGATGATAAATATTCTTCGCAAGCTGGGTGTAGAACCCCAGGCAATTGAACAGCCATTGGATTTAGCAGTACCCGAAAATAAATTGATGCTGGCATTTTATTTAGCAGCCCCGGAAGTTGAGAACGACCGCAGGGCGTTGAATGTTTTACTTGGAATGAGAAAGGCAAAGAAAGAAGGCAGATGGATGGGAGTTGCACCTGTCGGCTATGCAAATAAAATAACAGAGGATGGTAAAAAATACATTGCTCCTGTAGAACCAGAAGCAAGTATTATGAAGTGGGTTTTTGAAACTCTTGCCGAAGGTCAGTTGAATATTGAGCAAATAATGAAGCAAGCATTTCAAAAAGGGATAAAAACCTGCCGCTCTAATTTCTGGAATCTTTTACGTAACCCTGTCTATTGCGGCCGCATTTATCTTTCAGGATATAAAGAAGAGGAATCAAGGCATGTACAAGGTTTGCATCAGCCAATAATTTCAGAAGCACTTTTTTACGATGTGCAGGATTATTTGAATGGCAAGAAAAGAACTTACAGGGCAAAAGTTGGAAGTATGGATGAACTTCAACTAAGGGGCTATCTCATTTGTCCAAAGTGCGGCAAGTTACTTACAGGCAGTGCTTCCAAGGGAAGAAATGGACGTTACTATTATTACCATTGTGTGTCGTCATGTGGAGCCAGGTTCAAGGCTGAAAATGCAAATCAATTATTTTCAAGTGAGCTTAAAAAATTAGTTCCTAAAGCCGGTATGACTGAAGTTTATAAAGTGGTTTTACAGGAAGAATTTAAAGCCCAAACAAAGTCACAGCGGGACGACCTAAGGCAAGTAAAGGATGCTTTGGAAAAAGCCAATACAGAGCTTACAAATGCCCGCAAATTACTTTTGGCAAACGAGATTGAGCCGTCAGAATACAGGTCAATAAAATCCGATTATGAAAAGAAAATTACCGGGCTTGAATCAAAATTGATAGAGTTATCGCAAGAAGGTAAAAGCATAGAACCTTTGCTGAATAAGGCTTTAGCCACTTTAACATCATTAGATAAACTCTACGAAAAAGCTGATAACAAAGCTAAAAGAGAAATCATTGGTTCGATATTCCCCGAAAAACTCGTTTTTGACGGATTTCAATATCGAACCGCCCGATTGAATGAAGCTGTTTCGCTGATATACAGTATGGACAAAGGTTTCAACCAAAATGAAAATGGACAAACCGAATCAAATTTCGATTTGTCCACTTCAGTGCCCAGAACAGGAATCGAACCTGCACATCATTGCTGATACCAGATTTTGAGTCTGACGCGTCTACCAGTTCCGCCATCTGGGCTCATTGATCGGGGTGCAATATTACGAACTTTGTGTAAACCCACAAAAGGATTTTGAAAGAAAAATCTAGGATTTTAACTGCTTTTCCAGTCTTTTCAGGTAATTATTGCGATAGTAGTACTCTTTTACTCGCAACAACGCTTCTTTGGACGGAGAAACCGCAGCAGTTTCTTCCAGAATGCTTGCCACTTCTTCATAATTTTCCTTTTTTAGTCGATTTACTTCAGCCAAAATTGCTTCTCCTTCTGAGGCCGTCTTCTCAAATTCCCATTCCATCACCCGCTCGTTCAAATCCATCACTTCCATTAGAAAATCGGCCGATAAACTGTATTTTTCTTCAGGTTCTAATACTCCATTTAAGATCAGTACATATTGAATGGTAGCGTCTTCGTCCTGAAAAATAGTCCATGCTTTATTCAACAATGCTGTTTGTTGCAGCGCGTAGGCCTGTTCCGATTCTGAGGATTGGGCAAAATAATCCGGATGATATTGCCTGCTCAATTTCCGGTAGGTCCGTTGAAGAAGCGACCGATCGGGTTTGAATTGCACCGGAATATCAAACAGCTCAAAATAATTCCTTTGCTCACTCATAACAACAATTTTTAAAATATTCCGAAGTTTGGGTTACAAAATTAGGACTTAAGTTTACAAATAAAGGTATAAGAATGCATTTGGACGGTCATTTTAAAGATTTTGAGATCCTAGAGATCCTCAAAACGGGCACAAATCGGGATGTAGATGCTGTAATAGGCTTTCTCTATCGCAATTATGCCTCGTTTCTAGCAATCTATGTTCAAGAAAATGGAGGAAACGAACAGGATGCAGACGACTTGTTTCAAGACGTGCTGCTTCAATTCATCTCCAGCGTTCGAGAAAACAAGTTCAGAGGAGACGCCGCAATCAAAACCTTTCTCTACTCCATTAACCGAAACCTTTGGTTCAATGAAATGAAGAAAAGGGATCGGTCAAAAGTTCGAGAACTTAAGTATGAAAAATGGCAAGATCAAGAAGTAGCAGATGCACAAGAAACCATTAGTCAGTTGGAAAGTAGAAAACAAATCATTGACGTGGTAGAACAACTAGGGCCCGACTGTAAGAAAATTTTACTTGCTTACTACTATGAAAACTTATCGATGAGAGAAATACTAGAACTCACCGACTACGATTCAGAACAAGTAGTCCGCAATAAAAAATATAAATGTCTTAAAAACCTTGAGCAATTATTACATCAGAATCCGAATCTGGCAAACCAACTCAAAACAGTATTACAATATGAGTCATAATTATACACAAACCGAATTGTTGACCCGCTATTTGGACGGTGAATTGGAGCCGGCTGAAATTGCGGCCGCTAAAGAGTTGCTGAATAGCAATGAAGCTGCCCGGCAAGAATTGAGTAGAATTAAGGCAACACAACAAGCGGTAAAATTAACCGGCCTCAAATACCAAATTCAACAAGCAGTGGCCAAAGAAAAGGCAGCAGCTCCGGTGGTAACCATGCAGTCACGTAAATCTTATTTGAAATGGGTTTCTATTGCTGCCATGATTTTGCTTGTTTCAGGAGTGGGATATCAATATGCGTCAATCAACGAAAATTCCATTTTTCAGGACGCGAATCTTGAATATAAAACTGTGGTAACAAGAGGAGAAGCACAAGATAAATTGATGACCTTATTCTCAAACCGCGACTACAAGGGTTATTTATCGGCATATCAAGCCATTGAAAATAAAACTACCGAAAATCAATTAATGGCAGGTATATCGCTCCTGAATCTTGGCAACACAAATGCATCCATTGAATCGCTTGAACCGCTCACCAAAGGTTCATCAGTAGAGAAGGATGCAGCAGAATATTACTTAGCATTAAGCTATTTGAAAAACAAAGAATTCGAGAAATCATTACAGCTGTTGGAGGCTATCAACGCCAATCCGGAACACGGATATCATAATAAAGTAAGCAACTGGTTGATACAAAAAATTAAAATTGCTCGATCCAAATCCTAACTCGTGAATTGGTTAAGTCACTGAGATCAAAAGAGTTCCAAATTTTTGGAACTTTTTTGTTTTTAAAAGTTACAAAGCAAGGTTGATTGTTTACTAAGGATTGTAGGTAAACAAAAAATCAAGTCATGAAAAGCGTAAAAATGAAAACCAACCTCGCTCTAGCCCTTCTTTTAGGTACTGTATTTTATATGGAATCTTGCTCAAAAGAAGCCGGTTCCGGAGTCAACAACAATCCGGTGTCTACAACAACACGTTCTAAGATCTCGATTCACTTAACTGATGATCCAAGTGTTGTATTTGACAAAGTACTATTAGACATTCAGAAAGTGGAACTCAAATTCGAAGACAATGGAATAGACAGCCTTAG
>DGDD01000181.1 GCA_002385265.1 Chitinophagaceae bacterium UBA3961 | reverse complement strand
TCCCTTTAAATATACTTTAGTATAATCCATCAAAAAAAACAAGCTGCCCCGCCATTTTATAAGCTCTGCTTCAATGTTGCGGGGCAGCTTTTTTAGAAGTTTAAGGGGCATTTTGCAATGCCCCTTGTCTAATAATTAACTCCAGTTACCTGCAAACTCTGCTCTTACAAAACTCTCACAAAGCTGAAAAGCCTTTTGCGTTCTTAATTGTGCCGTACCGCCATACAATAACGATTTCATTTTTGCTTCATCATCTTTGTAATTCCTTACATTCTGAAAATAACCAGTAATGGCATTGTATGCACCAAACACGGTTCCCTTTGTTGTTTCCAAAAATTGTGAAGGGCTGCTCATTTGATATTCATATACATCATCACACATATTTTTAAAGCAGGTGCTTAGCTCATCCAGTTCACCTTTTTCAATGTTTTGCAATACTTCTTTGTTGGGAACCATTGCAAGTTGGATCAGTTTCTGTACTTCTTTATCGGTGATACGAACCTTTGCCCACTGATTAAAAATTCCTTCTAATTGTATTGAAAGCTGGTTTGATATTCCCATTACTTTGTGTGCCTGCTCCAGCCTTTCTTTTACATTGGCAGTGTGACGGATTTTAATGGCGTTTGTACAGTTTCTCAAAGCGGCATTAAGAGTATTGTTACAAACTATCCTTACAGGTGTAAACGCTGCCATGATGCTGCCAAATCCATCATGTGAAGTAGTAAGGAATAAATACTTTTCAATCATATCGTCGTTACCTACTTTAATGTAGCCTGGAAGTTTTGCAGTAATAAATATCTTTTCACCCTTGCCCAATGCACCTGCAGTTTCGTATTGTATGCCATCACCTTCAACAATGGCGTCAAAAAAACTGAACGCATCTGCATTCTGTACCACTTCATAATCCTTGCCTAAGCGGTCGCCTAAAATTGCACCTGCATCAGGACGGTAAGTATAGAATGAACTTGTAGAAATGATTTCTGTGCCATCATCCAATTTATGTGTATTAGGTCTTTTCACCACTTCAAAATCAAGTCCTGCAAATTGCAATGCTTCTTTGCTGTTGGGATAGTCCTGTACAATCTGCCCCAAACCGTGCCATGCTTTTTCTTTTACTGAAAAGAAACTGTGTTTACCTGTTTGCTCATTAAAATTAATATTGTGTGCCATAGTTGTAAATTTTTGTTTGATTAAAAAATGAAAAGCATCCTGCCATTTGACAGGATGCCTGATTGATTAAAATGGTAAATCGTCTGCAACTTGTGAAAGTGCTGCGGCTGGTGCTGTGTTCATTGGCACAACCGGCGCAGGTGTACTGCTGCCGCCATTTGGCTTTCCATGCAGCTTAATACTGTTTACATGAAATGTAAGGCTGGCTTTTACTTCGCCGTCTTTGCTGGTGTAAGCATTTACACCAATCCTGCCTGCACATTCAACCAAACCACCCTTAATTAAATACTTTGCAATACCGGGGTTAATCCAGTAAGCACAGTTTACATAGGTTACAATCTTCTGTACTTCGCTGCTGTCTTTTGTTTTGTAAGTGTCATTAATAGCAATAGAAAAGTTCACCACCTTTTTCCCTGCTTTTGTTTCGTTCACTGTCGCATCTGCGGTAATTCTGCCGATGATTTCCATAACATGAAATTTTAAATGTTTAAAAAATGATTGTTTAATTGTGTTCTGCTGATGAAAAAAAATGTTTTGTAAAAGAAAAAATGGAAAAAAAGAAAGCATTATAATAAGGCGGCTGCATGGAAGCAAAAAGGAAACGGAATAAATAAAATCTTAAGTAGTGTGGTATATTCTTGTTTATGCCGTAGTCTTTTTGCACTTTGATAAGTCATTGTCGTAGCCGCATAGCTTCGCTTTCGCTTTTGCCCATTTTCTTACAAAACAGGTTATAACTGTTTGTTGTGTCTTTGAGAGAAGGGAAAAGAAATGAAAGTTGAAAAGGCTATGTGATTTGAGTGTCTGGAATTGTGTTTGCTGAAGAATGAAGCAATCTCAATTCCCAATATTTTTATCCGGTGCAGTTCTCACGGCTTATTTGCCGGAGGCGGAAAAGAAATAAGACGGGTGTACTGCACCGGGTCTTTGCTGATAGAAGAACAGAACGATGAACGGAGCGTCGCAACAGAAGATGAACAAAGAATTATAAGCTGGTAAACAAAAAATATTACTTACCTGAAATAATACAATAGTTTTTCGTTCTTCTTTCTTCATCAGGGTCACAAATGCAGGCAATAGCTTGTAGCTGTGAAATATATCCTTCAGGTAATTTATTCTGGATGGCACCGGTTACTATAAACTCTTTATACCAGTCATAGGGAAGCAAAGTGTTATCTATGGATTTACTATCGGCAATATAAACCTGGGCAGTGTAAGCATTGCCGGCGTCATAAAAAAAAGTCAAATTGTCCTCATGATAACCCATACCTAAACCTTCTGCTTTATCAAGCTGCGATTTTTCATTACTATCAATGGTAAACAACACTCCCCAAACCAAATCGGCAAGATTATCAGTCTTAATAATATTCGCTTTCGCAGACCCGTCTTTTTTACTAACCTTATTGCACACTAATTTATATCCCGGAAGAAATGCGTTGGAAACCTTCTTTGCTGAAGGAACTCTTTGTGAAAGTCTGTTCAGATTCATATTAGAGCCGTAAGCAAAAATCAACATATAGCATTCAAATTTAGAACACAAATTTACATTGCATCCTTGATTGTCTGGAATTGTGTTTGGCAGGACAGGTAATGTAAATCTGCCGATAGCCAAACTCAATTCCAGATTTTATTGTCCGGCACAGTGGTTCTGCCATCTGTTATATTAAAGGATAATTGTTGGAAAGGCAGAAGGACTGTGCCGGGTCTCCCCGATAATTAAGAAAATCAGTCTAAATTAGCAGTTCACTAACTAACTGTTTATGGCTATATGGAAATCTTATAAAATATCGGACGTAATAAATGAAATCGAAGAAGATAAATTTGTTCTCCCCGTAATTCAAAGGCGACTGGTTTGGGATGAGGAAAAAATGGAATTACTGTTTGATACACTCTTGAAAGGAGATTCCTTTGGGGGTATAATGGTAATTGAGGAAGAAAAAGGAAGCAAGCCGTTGTTTAATTACCGTTCTTTTACAAAAGATGGTGGCATTATTAATTCAAGGCAAGTGGATTCTCTAACTCAATTACAGCATTTCGTTATTGATGGGCAGCAGCGATTGCAATCTTTCTATATCGGATTGAAAGGAAGTTTCAATGGTAAGGTTTTGTACTTTGATTTGTACAGCGATTATAATACGGAATTTGAATTTAAGTTTGAGAAAGAAGAGAGTAAACTGCCCAGGCAATCAAAGGGAAATGAGGATAGAACAATACCTGAACACAACTGGTATCTCGCCAGTTCATTACTTAAAAGACTAAAAGATACCAACGATGAAGACCAGGTGGCCGAGGAAATAATTAAGGCACTAAATATTCAGGATACCATTCAGATAAGACATGCTGAAAAAAATATAAAGGCTTTTTACAAGAATACATTAACAGCAGATTGTCTTGGCATTTCAAAAGTATCGGTAAATAAATCATTTGATGAAATAACCAATAAGCAAAGAATAGTGGAACTTTTCAGAAGATTA
>DGDD01000048.1 GCA_002385265.1 Chitinophagaceae bacterium UBA3961 | reverse complement strand
GAAATTGAATCTTAGAATACTCAAATTAAAACAGATTCACACAGATTAGCCTCCGTAATTCAATCAACCTGTATACCGGCTGTTTCATTATTAATTATTAATTGTTAATTATTAATTCCGCTCTTGCTTCACTGTTAAACCTTCCCTCTCCCCCACAGTCTATACCAATGTAACAAAAAAGTATAGCCATGAAACTCAAAATGTTAATCGCTTTTGCATTGATTGCCATCGTAAGTATTGGTACCGCAGAAGCACACGGAATTGGAAAAAGAGCTCAGAAAGCAAGAATTGCACAAGGCATTCGCAATGGATCGATCAATAAAAGAGAAGCCCGCTTGTTGATGCATGAGCAACGCTCGATTCAACGTCAACGCAGACATTTTCGCGCCAATGACGGTCGTATCGGACCACGTGAACGCCGCATCTTGCGTCATGAACGTCGCGCAGCAAACCGACATATTTTCCGCGCAAAACATAATGGTAGATAAACAATGGTTGTGTAGCACAAAAAAATGCCGGCGATAGAAATCGCCGGCCTGTGCTTACCTCTGAAACCACAAAAAGAAAGAAGGTAAATACGTTTATACCTATGTTAGCAGTGCAGCACAGCTCGGCTGCAGTTAGTATTGGTTACAAAACTTTTTACGGGTTCGTTTTCAACAGTATATAATACATACTATCCGGTACGGAGAATAGCGATAAAGCTAAAAATCAAGTAATTGAAAAGGGATGTAGATGCAACCGGAAATTGGATGGTTCGAGCGTGGAAAATGGATTAGGAGACTCTTGCACGTCAGATATTCGTGCGTTATAGTGGGGCTAAATTAGGTACTGTATTTAATAAAATCAATTATTTTATTAACTATTTTTTCATCGCTTCTTAACTCATTCAAACCCACACTATAACGCAAACGCAATAGTTCTTCTCAGCCTATACAATCTTACGATCTGCCGCTTGAAACAACTTTTCTTTCTTGTATTCATACCACCATTGTGGCGCTGTTTTCTTGAATACAGTATCAATATTTCTCATGCCCACAATGTTCCAAACTCCCTTCAATTTATCCGTCAATTTGGGCTGTAACGCTCTCAAGCTCATAGCAAAACCACTCTCAAGGTATTCCATATGATGCCAGTATCCTCCGGGCATGAACAAAGTGTCTCCATGCTCCAGAATGATCTCATACCCATTAGCATCTTTTAATGCAGGAAATTCTTCGTAATTGATTTTGCTTCTCTCCGGATCCCAATAGTTGCTAAAGTCGGCTAAACTCAAGACCTCGAATGGTTTACGATAAAGTTTGTGTTGCTCTTCATAAGGAAACAACAACACACGCTTGCGACCCACAAATTGTGTATGAAGTATATGCGATAGGTCGATGTCGAAATGCATGTGTGTGATCGATCCCTGTCCGCCTACAAACAACATCGGCACTCGCTTCACAAATCCTTTCATTAAATGATCGGGCCAGGTAAAGTCTTTGGTGAGTTGCGGCGCATGACTAAAAATATTGAAGAGGAAAATTCTCCACGCGGCCGGACCCGATTTAATCATATCAATGTATTCACCAAAACTGGTGTAATCATCTGCTTTATTGATAGGTGTGTATGCATCGCTTTTTACATTGTTGTAAATGCCTACTTGCTTATCGCCCACAATTGATTTGAAATAGTCCCAGTTCCATTTATTCAATGCCCGCCAATCTTTAGAAAGATCTCGAATCACCACCGGCTTCTGTGCATCGTAATACTTCTCTTTGAATTCTGCAGCGCTTATCGAAGTCACTACAGGAACATTTTGTAGATTCATACGCGACTGTTTTGTACAAAACTATAAACAGTCTGGCTTGGGTTTGGTTTAGTAATTCTTAAAATTGATGAGCGGCGGGGGAGAGAGTGATGAGTTGTTTAGTTGTTGAGTTTTTTAGTTTTTTAGTTTTTAACACAAAGTCCGCGAAGAGCGCAAAGGTTGCTCGATCAGGATTTTCAGGATTAAAGGATTGACAGGATAGTTGCTTCAAATTCTGTCCCTCCTGTTCTTTCTCTGTCTTTCCTCACTCTTTTCTTCACCGTAGCGGTCCTTCGACTCCCAGTTTCGCTTCGCTCAACTGGTCGCTCAGGAACCTCGCAGCGATCGCAGCGGCAACGCAGCGCTGGCAGTCACCCTGTATTTCATTCCCACATTCACAAATCTTCACATTAACCAATTGGCTGCTTTCCTCGTTTCCTCGTCTCCTCTATTCCTCGCTCCTGTATCCCCCCTGTTCTTCCCCCTCTTCTTTCTCTGTATTTCCTCCATCTTCCCTCCTCCCTCCTGTTATTCCTCGTCTCCTCTATTCCTCGCTCCCGAACTCCCCCTTCCCCTGCCTCACCACCACCGGTTCCGCACCTGTGCAATCAATGACAGTAGAAGGAACGATGCCCCCAATTCCGCCGTCGATCACCATATCTACTCTGTTCTCGAAGTGCTCGTGGATCCAATCGGGATCGGCGATTTCTTCGGGCCATTCGCCGGGTAAGGAGGCGCTTAGAATGGGATGCCCCAAGGTTTGAATGATGGTTCTCGCAATGGTATTGTCAGGAATGCGCAGTCCAATGGTGTCTTTCTTGCTTTTCAAGATTTTGGGGACTTCCTTGCTCGCAGGTAAAATAAAAGTGTATGGACCTGGCAGGTAATGCTTTAATAATCGATAGATGGGAGTGGAAATGCTTTTTGTGTACTTGCTTAAATCACTCAGGTCGGAGCAGATGAATGATAGTTGCGCTTTGTGCGGATCAACATTTTTGATGGCACATATGCGTTCCACCGATTTGTGTTGAAAGATATCGCATCCCAATCCGTAAACAGTGTCGGTGGGATATATTATGACGCCACCTTTTTGTATGCAGGGCACTACATCCTTGTCAATTAATCGTTGTTGCGGGTTTTGTGGATGTAGGGAAATTAGCATGTGGTAAATTAGGGATTCTGTATGAAAAAAGCGCCTGTTGAGCTTTTTTTCACCGCAGAGACCGCGAAGAGCGCGAAGGAGTCGCAAAGTGTTGGTTCTTCTTTTATTCAAGCAGCGCAGTGCTGGCAATATCTTTTTATTTCCTCCGTCCTCTATCCTCCCTCCTAATTTTCACCGCAGCGGCGCAGCGAACGCAGCGATTACGCAGCGCTGGCAGTCACCCTGTATTTCCTCGTCTCCTCTCATCCTCGTTCCTATATCCCCCCTGTTCTTCCTCCTGCTCTTTCTCTGTATTTCCTCTCATCCTCGTTCCTGTATCCCCCCTGTTCTTTCTCTGTATTTCCTCCTTCCTCGTTTCCTCTATCCTCCCTCCTACTCAATACTCCACACCTCATTCCCCCTCAACAACTTATCCAAATTACCCTTTCCCTTCGCTGTAATCACTTCTTCAATTTGGAGGTTGAGCATTTCTTCGTAGCAAGGACGCTCGGTTTCGTAGAACACGCCGAATGGACGAGGTAGGTGACCTTCAATTCTGGGGTCATCGAACATGCGTACCAATATTTGTGCTTTGTAAAAGTCTTTTTCGTCGTGGATCCACAAATCGTCTAAACTCGCTTCAGTGCCTATTTCTACCACTTTCGGACGGAAGCCGTCGATCTTAATTCCTTTGTTTTGTTGCGCACCAAATACCAATGGTTTGCCGTGTTCGAGGAACAAGGTATTATCGGGTTTGGTAGACTTTTCCGTGAAGGTTTCAAATGCACCATCGTTGAAGATGTTACAGTTTTGATAGATCTCAAGGAAAGAAGCGCCTTTGTGTTTTTGGCTTCTCAGCAACATGTCTTGCAAATGTTTGGGATCGCGGTCCATGCTTCTCGCTACAAAAGTGGCGTCGGCTCCGAGTGCCAATGCAGCCGGATTGAAAGGATGATCGATGCTACCAAATGGTGTCGACTTGGTTACCTTTCTCTCTTCCGAAGTAGGAGAATATTGGCCTTTGGTCAAACCGTAGATCTGGTTATTGAACAACAGTAAGTTGACGTCGAAATTTCTGCGGAGCAAGTGGATGGTATGGTTACCGCCGATGCTCAATCCATCACCGTCGCCCGTTACGATCCATACGCTCAAATCGGGGCGGGATGCTTTCAAGCCCGAAGCAACAGCGGTTGCTCTCCCGTGGATCGAGTGCATACCGTAGGTGTTCATGTAGTAGGGGAAACGACTGCTACAGCCAATTCCGGAGATCACTACAATGTTTTCTTTGGGAATACCTAAGGAAGGCATGATCTTTTGCACTTGCGCCAAAATAGAATAGTCGCCACATCCGGGGCACCAGCGTACTTCCTGGTCGGTAGCAAAATCTTTGGCGGTCAATGCAGGAGCGATTGTTTGACTCATATAGAAAGGATTCGTTGCAAAGTTAACCAATGAATGGGTAAATAAATCTAGGGAAATTATCGGGAATGGGAAAACTTGGATTTTAGGCTTTAGGTTTGGAGCGGCGGCGGCTTCCTCCAACTACCTTCCTCCCTCCTAATTTTCACCGCAGCGGCGCAGCGAACGCAGCGATTACGCAGCGCTGGCAGTCACCCCGTATTTCCTCCCTCTTAATTTTCACTACAGATACCACAAATTATTACAGATTCCCACAGATTAGCCTCCGATATTCAATCAGGCTGACTGCCGGCTGTTTCATTATTAATTATTAATTCTTAATTATTAATTATCCCGGCTGTTTCATTATTAA
>DGDD01000058.1:616-5308 GCA_002385265.1 Chitinophagaceae bacterium UBA3961 | reverse complement strand
TTGATGGATTATACTAGAGTATATTTACAGGGCTTAATAGTGTATGCAAAAACTCTTTCAATATTTTAGAAAATTCAACCCCCTTTCAAAAGAAGCGGAGAATGCAATTGCTGAAATATGCAGTATTGTAACTATCAAAAGAAATAAAGACCTGCAACCAATAGGCCACACATGTAAAACAATTTATTTCATAAATAAGGGAGTGGCAAGAATTTATTATTTCAAAGACGGTATAGATATAACAGAGAGTTTTTCTTTTGAAAATAGTATCATTGCAAGGGTGGAAAGTCTATTTACCGGCAAGCCAAGCCGCAAAGCAATACAAATACTGGAAGACGCTGAAGTGGTTGCCATCAATGCCAATCAACTATTTAAACTTTACGATACTTTTCCGGAGATTGAAAGATTGTTTCGAAAAATATTTGAAGTTGCTTATGTAGAAACGGTGAACCGTATTGAAGGTATGCAATTTCACTCCGCAGAAGAAAGATACAATGCCCTGTTGAACGAAGCCCCTAACGTATTAATGAGAGTTCCGCTAAAGTACGTCGCCTCTTATCTCGGAATCACACAGGTAAGCCTTAGCCGCATAAGGGCACAGCACTGATTTTTTATCTTATGTTAAAAGAATAGCCATTTGCAGCTCTCACCTTTGTGATACCAAACATCACAAATGGCAGAAGCGAAAAAAATTGCTACCAATACACTTTGCAGTTGGCTGGAAACAGGCCAGCCCGTTTCCATTCTTGATATACGACCATTAGCAGAACGGATGGAATGGTATATACCCGGCAGCATACATTTTGATGCTTACGATAAACTGAAGAAAAACGATACAGATGCATTGAATGGCCTGCATCTTGACAAAGCTATTCCGGTTGTTACTTTTTGTGCAGGCGGCAGAATGAGTTTGGTTGCTTCTAAAATACTGCAAGCACAGGGCTACAATGTTTTTTCATTAGATGCTGGGATGAAAGGATGGAGCCTTGCATGGAATACTGCTGAACTTGCTTTTGATAGCTTTACAATAATACAATTCAGAAGAACAGGTAAAGGCTGTTTATCTTACCTTATAATTTCACAAAATGAAGCAATGATAATAGATGCTTCATTAGATACAGAAGCCTATGAAAAATATTTGTTGTCTGAAAAAACAGTTTTAAAATATGTGGCAGAAACCCACATTCATGCCGACCATCTTTCAAGGTCAAAACAATTAGCAGATAAAAACAAGGTTTCGCTTTTCCTTCCAATGCCCAACAAGGTGAGTTTTACTTTTGAACCAGTAACTGAGGCTGTTGCTTTTCAACTTGGGAATATCTCCATCAAAACAATACAAACTCCCGGCCATACCATAGAAAGCACCAGCTACCTGGTTGATGATAGAGTATTGCTTACAGGGGATACACTATTTATTAACGGAGTTGGCAGGCCAGACCTGAAAGCAAATAATGAAGAAGCAATCCAGAAATCAAAGTTGCTTTATAACTCTTTGCAGAAGTTGTTAACGATGGATGAAAATATAATTGTGCTACCAGCACACACAAACCAACCAGTAGATTTTAATAACAAACCCATTCAAACAACAATTGGCAGCATCAAACAAAATGTTACCATACTGCAACTAAACGAGGAGGAATTTATCAGAACAATTCAACAGCGTATTCCACCAACACCAGCCAACTACTTAGCGATAATAGAAAAAAATATCAGCGGTGATTTCAGTGATATAAATCCGGTTGATTTAGAAGCCGGAGCAAATCGTTGTGCTATTTCATAATGCAACAGAAAGTAAACATACAATTAGGATTAAAAGCAAACTGGAAACAGTTTTGGCTATTGATATTCATCAATGCATTGGTAGGCGGCATGATAGGATTAGAAAGAACATTGTTACCTGAAATAGCAGAAAAGGAGTTTCATCTTACATCTGCCTCAATTATTTTATCCTTCATTATTGTATTTGGTTTATTCAAAGCATTCACCAATTACTTCACCGGAGCTTTAGCAAACCGATTTGGCAGAAAGAAGTTATTGTTAGCTGGTTGGCTAATCGGTATTCCTGTTCCCATTATTTTAATGCTTGCTGATAATTGGAATTGGATAATAGTTGCCAATATTCTTTTAGGCATCAATCAGGGTTTAACATGGAGCAGTACGGTAGTAATGAAAATTGATTTGGTAGGTGAAAAAGAAAGAGGCTTTGCAATGGGTTTAAATGAATTTGCAGGATATGGAATGTTAGGTATTGTGGCATTTGTTACCAGTAATATTGCAGCCAGTTATGGGTTAAGGCCCTATCCGTTTATCATCGGAATTGTATTTGTTATTGCAGGCACACTGTTATCCTGGCTTTTTATAAAAGATACAAGCGGCCATGTAAAAGAGGAAGCAGAACAAAACGGAAGTATTCCACCATTAAAAAATGTATTTGCAGAAACATCATGGCGTAATAAAAATTTAGGCTCTGTAACACAGGCAGGCTTAGTTAACAACCTGAACGATGCAATGATTTGGGGAATAATGCCGGTGCTGCTGGCACAAAGAGGATTCAGCATTGAGCAAATAGGAATAATAACAGCGGTTTACCCGGCAGTGTGGGGATTAGGTCAGTTAGTAACAGGAAAATTAGCAGACATTTATTGCAAAAGAGATTTATTGTTTTGGGGAATGTTATTGCAGGGCATTGCCATCATACTAATTATATTTTCAAGCAGCAGTATTCATTACATTACTATCGCAGTTATTTTGGGAATTGGAACAGCCATTGTTTATCCAACTTTTCTTTCTGCTATTGCGGAAGATACCAACCCACAACAAAGAGCAAAGAGTTTAGGCGTATTCAGATTTTGGAGAGACTTAGGATATGTGGTTGGTGCATTGCTGACTGGAGTATTCACTGACCTTTTTAGTATAAACTTTTCAATAGCAGTTATTGGTATTTTAACGGTTATTTCATCGGTTATTATTATTTACCGGATGCACTGCAAAAAAGCAGGGAAGAGTTTCCTTAAAAGTTTTCAGAATTGATTTACAACATTGATAGTTTTTCTTAATTAATTCCTGCACAAAGTTCTCCTTTTGTCTCCGTGGCGGCAATGAAATTCCGGCATAAAGAAAACTGTTCCTGCATTATTTCAGATACGATTTATTCCGTTGCTTCATTGCCTTAGTCGCCAAAAGGCGGATATGGTTCCATAATTAATTTTTAAAAAATTAAAATGAAATGTTATGGAACAGTTAGCAATGCAATTTCCGGAATGGACAAGAGTAGCTGAAGTGGAATTGATTTATAAAACAACGGTAAAGCCATCCCAACGGCCAAAGATTAACAGCGTTAAAGATTGCTATGAATTATTAAAAGAATTATGGAATGAAAACACCATCGAGATGCAGGAAGAATTTAAAGTACTACTATTAAACAGAGGCAACAAAGTAATTGGTGTTTATGAAGCATCTGCAGGCGGTTTAACAGGTACTGTAGCCGACCCAAGATTGATTCTTGCTGCTGCCATTAAAAGTCTTGCTGTAAGTATTATTCTTTCGCACAATCACCCTTCAGGAAATCTGAAGCCAAGCCGGGCAGATGAAGAATTAACCCAAAAGATAAAATTCGCCGCTGCATACCATGATATAAAAGTGATAGACCACATTATTATTACCAGTGAAGGATATTGCAGTTTTGCTGAGGAAGGGCTTTTATAGCCTCTTTAAAGCATTATGCTTCATTTCTTTAGCCTAAATATCTTATTTTAGAGGTATGACCTTTGAGGAAATACTTGTACAGTTTAAAACAGCAAAACCGCTATTGCTGATGAGGGCAAAAAATGCCCCGTTCATTATTTCCTTTTTTCATAAGGTTTTTGCAGATGCCAATATTACCACCATCACAAATAGTGAATTACGGAGCAAACTGGAAGGCTATATGGAAGAGCTTTCTTATGAAGAAAAAGACGAAGAATTGGAGGCCGGGACTCTATTTGACGATTTTTCTGTACGGGCAGCCCAATACATTGATAAGTGGAGTAATAGTGGCTTTCTTAGTAAGTATCCAAACGATGATGGTGAAGACTTACATGAATTGACTCCCGATACAAGAAAAGTATTAAAATGGTTGGGGGATTTAGAAAAGAGAAGTCATGTAGGAACCAACAGCCGCTTTAAAGACATTTTCTTCAAACTTCAGAAAATGATTGAACAAACCAACGAAGATGCAGAAGCAAGAGTTGAAGAACTGCAAAAGAAAAAATGGGAAATAGAAAATGAAATAAACCTGCTGAAATCCGGAAAGAAGCCATCTGTATTTGACGAGACAGAGATTAAAGAACAGTTCTACGACTTAAATAAAATGGCAAGGGAATTACTGTCAGACTTTAGCGAAGTAGAACAAAACTTTGAACAAATTCGTAAAGACATACAACGAAAATACAATGAAAAAGATGTAGCTAAGGGTACATTACTGGTATTTGCCCTTGATGCTCTTGACGAGATAGAACAAAAGCCACAAGGCAAAAGTTTCAAAGCCTTTTGGGAGTTTTTAATGGATGAAAGAAGGCAGCAGGAATTTACACAACTTACAGAAAGGCTGTATCAATTATTGAATGAACAAGGTATTGACTATAATAACGACAGGTTTTTAAAACACCTGAAACGTTACCTGCATGTATCAGGAAGAAAAGTAATTGACTCCAA
>DGDD01000058.1:0-220 GCA_002385265.1 Chitinophagaceae bacterium UBA3961 | reverse complement strand
GAAAGAAGAAGGGCTATGGAGCTTATTGCCGATATACGACAAATGGCATATACACTTATTGAAATGAAAATTAAGGAAGATGATTTTATAGTTATTGAAGATGAGCCATACATTAATCTTTTTGACAGATGGGAACCCGGAGATGAAAAGGATGATGTTTCAGGCATACTGTTTCCGGATGGTACGAATGAGGAAGGCGAAGCCGACTTTAAACTTCTTT
>DGDD01000026.1 GCA_002385265.1 Chitinophagaceae bacterium UBA3961 | reverse complement strand
TAAAGGAACGTTTATATCCTTGGAAACAAAAATTTGATATGTTTAAAGTTGCTATTTATGAAGATCATGCTAGTTTATTAGAATCCCTTGTGATTTTAGTGAACAATCAACCCGACATGAAAGTTGTTCATGATGCTGTACATTGCAAAACAATTGAAAAGGATCTCGAGTTGTCCCTCCCTGAAGTGATTTTAATGGATATAGACATGCCCGAAGTGAATGGGATTGAAGCTGTACGACGGGCAAAGTTAGTATTACCTGATCTCCAGATTATTATGTTCACTGTATATGAAGACAACGAGCGCTTGTTTCAGTGCTTGCAAGCTGGAGCCAGTGGTTATTTGCTAAAAAAGAACAATGCCGATGAGATCCTTGCAGCAATCAAAGACGTTTATACCGGAGGAGCACCCATGAGTCAGGAAATAGCCCGCAAAGTGATCAATGCATTCAATCAGCCAACAACTCAGTCGCATGGATTGAGCGATCGAGAAGTTGAATTACTGCAGAAACTTGCATTAGGACTTCCCTATAAAATCATAGCCGCTGAATTGGGTATCTCACTTGAAACTGTTAAAACGCATCTAAAGAACGTTTATCAAAAGCTTCATGTTGCTAGTGGAACAGAGGCTGTTGCAAAAGGCTTGCGAATGAAGATTATCAAATAGAGAATCGAGAGCCGGCTATATTGCGATGTAAATGTTGGACCCTTGAAGCGCCAACACCAGCTTACTGATCTTTCCAAAACAAGTACTCCGATTTAATAATCCAAGAAAAGCCAAATGCCATAAGGGCTATACCTTCACACCAGAATACCACTTTGTTAGGATTCATTTCTTTATAGAAGAAAATATATCCAAGAATAATGGTTAGAATGGTTGCTATCATAATAATGCCGCAAATGAGGTACACTCGATTGCGGTATTTTTTTGGCTTAGGAAGGTGTTCCGGGTCCGATTCTGTTTTGCGAAACAAGTATATTGAGAATGTAATGAAGCAAACGAAGAGAAGCAGTGCTGAACTTAAATGCACCCTGCTTACCCATTTAATTCCGGTAGTATCCGGAAATAAAGCTGCAATTAAGGCAAATGCTCCGGCAAGGGTGGCAATGCGATCATCCCATTTATCATAACCTTTATAAGAGAAAAGGAAAAAACCGAGTACGAAAAGCACACCAACGAATATATCTCCGGCTGCACCGTTGTCATAATAATCACTGATGGAAATTTCAATGGTGGCGTCGCCTTGTTGAATCCATTTGGCAAAAAACAAGGCAATTGGCAGTCCAAAACCCATGGCACCAATCATAAGCCTTAGGGTATAATGAGAAATAATCAAATTAGATGTTGGCTTCATGAAATTAAGATACGTTAATTGACTGGTATTTGAAATTTTCGACCACTCAACACTTTAAAGAAATCAAAAGGTTGTTTTCTCGTAAATTAGGCGTCTAATTGCATGAGAAAAGCGCCCGCCATACTGCTTTTGGTTTTAACCGCTTTCACCTTAGTGGGCGGTAGGGTGTTGTTTGCCGTTGAGCAAGTTCTTATTAAAATGCAACAAGAAAGGCTTGTTTTGCAATCGGTGCCCAATTCTCAATTGGTATCTTTTAGTGCTAGCGACAAAATCATTTGGGAAGAAGAAGCAAAAGAATGTTATTATCAAGGAGACTTGTACGATGTGGTTCGATCCGAATTAAAGAACGGCCAAACGTATTATTACTGCGTAAAAGATGGCGACGAATCTGAGTTGGTAAAAAACTACACAAGCCATTTCCCAAATCAGCAAAAAAGAACAGCTCAAATTAGTACGCTTACCTATTTTTTTGAATACAAGGAGTTTTCTATTGCTCCGGTATCGTTCAAAATTATTCGAGCAAAATCCCTTTTTTTAGTCTCCATTCCGGAAGACATTCATAAAGAAATACTCATTCCTCCTCCAAATTGTTAGTGCATTTGTTCACTGACCTACATTTTGATTTCATTTTCTAATTTAATGCATACATGAAAAGAGTATTTTCTTTCATGCTCTTGTCGCTTTTATTTATTGCGGCAAAAGCACAACAAATCATTTCTTCAGTAATAATCGACGCCAGCACTAACCAGCCACTATACGGAGCTACAGTTTCTATCGGGGCACAAAAAGTAACAACCGATGTAAACGGAGCCTTCAAAATCAATTGCGATGGCGCAAAACAAATTACCATTTCATTTATTGGCTATAAAACAGCTGTATTGGCTGTAACCAACTGCAAACTTCCGGCCACTATTTCACTGGCATCTACTTCTACTTTGCTGGAATCAGTAGAAGTAAGCGGCAGTACCAACAAAGCAACACTGTACCAGCCGGCTGCCATTTCGAAAATTAATATGACGGAATTGAATCGAGGAACGGGCTTATTTCTCGATGACGCTATTCAAACCAATATGACGGGAGTTATCATGAACCGTCGCTCTGTTGCCGGCGGACAACAATTCAATATTCGTGGATACGGCAATGGTACGCGCGGTACCAGAGGCGTGAGTAGTAATTTCGACGGACAAGGATACAAGGTCTACTTCAATGGCATAGCCCTTACCGACGCGGAAGGGATCACAACTTTTGATGATATTGATTACGGATCATTGCAACAAGTGGAGGTTATCAAAGGACCAGCAGGTTCGCAATACGGATTGGCTATAGCAGGTGTGGTGAATATCAGTACACGCAAAGCCGAGAAGAACAAAACATCGTTGAGTCAACAGGTGTTGTTGGGAAATTATGGTTTGAAGCGGTTTACCACCACCTTGCAAGCGGCTGGCGACAAGTCGTCACTGTTACTGATGTACGGCAAACAATCTTCAGATGGCTATACTATTCACAATGCTTCTAAGAAAGACTTTGTAAGCTTGGTTGCCGATTTTCAACCCACCGAAAAGCAAACCATCAGTACTTTTTTGGGCTACAGTAACAGCTATGATGAAAGAGCGGGCGAGTTAACGATTGCTCAGTACGAGGGAAACGATTATTCCGGTAATATTGAGTATATCAAACGAGATGCACACAGCAAAGTAATTACCTATCGTGCAGGGACCAGTCATTCCTATGTTTTTAATCGAGTTTGGTCGAATACAACCAGTTTGTTTGGAACTGCATTTAATAGCAATGCAGCTTCTGCTTCAGGTACTACCGATAAAGCAACACTTAACGTTGGCTTACGTTCTGTTTTTAATACCAATTTAGATTTGGGAAATGGAATCAGTTTGAAAGGGGCCACAGGAATTGAAACACAGAAGCAAGTAGCCAACACCATGGGTTATAGCATGAAGAAAGACCCTAAGGATACCACTACAACATGGACTTATGGCCGAAGCCCCTACTGGGTATTGAACGCTGCAACATCGAATGTGTTTACCGATGTAACCAACAGCCATCTTTTTACTGAGTGGACACTTTCGCTGCCCAAAGCATTTTCTATCACCGCCGGTATTGGAACATCCAGAATGAATATCTATTTAAACGATCGTTTTAATACTTCTACAGCAACCAAACCCGATAAGTTTGAAAAAACCTATAAGGATATGGTTTCACCGCATATTGCTATCAATAAAGTAATTAGCGATAAGATCTCGATTTTCGCTTCTTATAGCAAAGCCTACAAAGCGCCCGTTTCTTCCTACTTCTTTATAAGCACACCTGCAGTTGCCACTACTCCTGCAACCCCCGCTACTGCTTATTTGAATGAAGTGTTGAAGCCTGAAATCGGAAATCAATTCGAAATCGGAACCAAAGGGCAATTGTTCAAAGACAAATTCCAATATGAATTGGTGTATTTCAATACCGTATTCTCCAATAAAATGACGGCCGTATCAGTTCCGTCTCCTCTTTCAAGTACTACAACATTGTATAGTTATGTAGTAAATGGAGGTAAGCAAATTCATAAAGGAATAGAAGCTTCACTTCGTGTTAATGCATACGAGAGCAAGGGTGGATTTGTTCGCAGCTTCCGACCCTTCACCAATCTTACCTATTCTGATTTCAAATATGGCAACAACTTCACCATTCAAAAATCGGCTACGGTTACTGAAGATTACAGCAACAAAGCGGTTGCGGCTGTTTCAAAATACGTGTTCAACTTTGGCGTAGACCTCAGCTTTGCAGCTGGTTTTTATGCAAACATCACTTATAACTATCGCGATAAAATGCCCATCACTTCTTTGAATGATGTGTATACTACGAGTTATAATTTGTTGAATGGAAAATTAGGGTACAGCAAATCATTGGGAAAACATTGGAACATTGATTTGTCGGCCGGCGTAGCCAATGCAACCAATACCAAGTATTTTATCATGGTATTTGCCAATCAGTTGCCGGATGCCTATGTGCCTGCAGCAAGAAATGCGCAGGGATATGGATCAGCTATGTTAAAATATAATTTCTAAATTTAATGGGAGGGTTTTCCTCCCTTTTTTATTGTATGAAAAAAATACTTGTAGCAGCAGCATTGATTAGTTTGATAGCTGCTTGCGGCCGATTCAAAAACAAGTCAAAAGATGGCGATAGCGAAAGAATTGTTTGTTTGTCGAAACAGCTAACAGAATACGCTTTTGCTTTAGGTCAAGGCCATAAGTTGGTGGGTGTTGATTTGAGTTCAACTTATCCCGACAGTGCCAAACTGTTGAAAACCGTAGGCTACCATCGGGCTCTGAATGCAGAGGGCATTATTTCTTTGAATCCGGATCTGGTGATTCACAGTAATGATATTGGTCCGGAAGGCATTATCCCTCAACTTGAAAAAGCAGGATTAAACATCAAAGTTTTTGGTGGCGCTAATACCATTGATAGCAGCAAGCTATTATTGAAAGAAATGGGTGCTTATTTTAAAGTGCCGGCTAAAGCAGATTCTTTGATCAAGATCATGGAGGCTGATTTAACAAGGGCAGATAGCATTCGCGCTGCAAGTAAGTTCAAGGATACTCCTTCTGTAATGATCATTCATTTTGGGCGAGCTAGTAATATCTACTTTGTAATGAGTGGAAGAAAGGGCCCAGGCGATCTATACATTCAATTGGCGGGAGCAAAAGTGACCGGATATGATGCCAAAGGTGCACGTCAAATTAGTGGTGAAGCAGTAGCTGCTGCGAATCCGGATATCATTATTGCAACTGATTTTGGGTTCGATCAACAAGGCTCGATAGATAAGTTTATTGAACAAGTGCCCGGAGTAGCGCTTACGAATGCCGGAAAGAACAAGCGTATCATTCGTTTTGAGGAACACGATCTCGTTTATTTCGGTCCAAGAAGCGGAAAGAATATTTTGAAACTAATGGAATTGATACATGGCCAAAAATAAATGGCTCAATTGGTTGTTACCTCTGCTTCTATTGTTGGTGATTATAACTGCCACTGCAGTAGGAGCAGTTTCTATTTCATTGGAAGATATGTACAACGCCTTGTTACATAAATTCCAAGGTCAGAAAGCGGCATCGGTATATGAAGGAGTGTTCTTGTATTTGAGAACACCTCGGGTATTGCTTTGTGTTATTACTGGCGCTGCTTTGGCAGTATCCGGGGTATTAATGCAAGGCTTGTTTAGAAACCCGATTGTTGAACCCGGCATGGTAGGAACCAGTGCCGGAGCTGCTTTTGGTGCATCAGTAGTCTTTGTGCTCGCTGCAAGTTGGGAAGCTTCGGCGAAAATCTATGCTTCGCTTACCATCGTTCCTTTATTTGCGTTTGCAGGGGCCATATTATCCACCTTGTTGGTGTATCGTTTGGCGGGGAATACAAAATCTGTTTCACTTGTACATTTGTTATTAATAGGAATTTCAGTGAATGCCGTTGCGCTCAGTGGAACCGGCTTCATGAGTTATATAGCCCGTGATCCTCAAGCGCATAGCATTACCTTCTGGAATTTAGGAACCTTTACCGGTGCTAGTTGGACGCAAGTTGCCATCACAGGAAGCATCGTGGGTCTTAGTTTGATTTTTTGCCGTCGCTATGCTGCCCCTTTGAATCTTTTGTTATTAGGTGAATCTGAAGCTGCTTATTTGGGAGTATCCGTTTCCAAACTAAAGCGTCAATTACTTATTGTAAATACGTTATTGGTTGCCATAACTACGGCTTTTGTAGGAGTGATCAGTTTCATAGGATTAATAGTGCCGCATATATTGCGTTCCTTGATTGGCAGCGACCATCGAAGATTGATACCTTACTCCGCAATGGCAGGAGCCATTGTAGTAGTATTGGCCGATCTTTTGGCGCGTATGTTATTGGCTCCAGCGGAAATTCCAATTGGTATCATTACTTCATTAGTGGGTGCACCCTTGTTTATAGTTTTATTGAAACGTTCTTCCTTTCTTCTAAAAAACAATCAAAGTTGATCACCATAAAAGACATACAATTTAGCATAGGTCAAAAGCAGATACTTACCGGTATTTCAGCTCAATGGAATAAGGGACGTTTTCATGCAATTGTGGGTCCGAATGGTTCGGGGAAGTCAACTCTGTTGAAACTGTTAACCGGTATTACAAAGCCGAGCCGGGGAGTGGTAGAATTATTTGGAAAGAATATAGAGCAGTATAGTACATCGGATTTGTCGAAGTTAAGAGCGGTGTTGAGTCAGCAGCAACCCATCGATTTCCCCTTAACTGTTTTTGAAGTGATCATGATGGGGCGGTATCCTTATTTCGATTTTCAACCCAATAAAGCAGATGAAGAACTGGTGTTAAAGCTAGCAGCTCAATTATCGCTTACTGCGTTTTTAGATCGTTCTTTTCAAACTTTAAGTGGTGGAGAGCAGCAGCGTGTTCAGTTTGCGCGGGTATTGGCGCAACTAGATGGATTGATCTCAGGGAAACGAGCTTGTTTGTTGTTGGATGAGCCGTTGAATAATTTGGATATTAAATATCAACATCAATTGCTGAAAGAATTAAAAGCTGCCATGCACGAGGATATGATTGTAGTGGCGGTGATTCACGATCTAAATTTGGCCTTGCAGTATGCGGATACACTTTCTGCAATGAAAGATGGGGAACTTGTTTTTTGTAAGAATAGAATTGAGATCAATGAATATGAGTGGGTGGAGGATGTGTTTGGGGTGAAGGTGGAGATGGGGAAGGGGATTGTAGTGAAATAGAGTTTTGAGTTTTTCGCAGCTTCGCTGCTTGCTGAGTCACAAAGTGACACAAAGGGAAATAAGTAGCACAAAGGGTTCATGTTTTTAGGAAGACTGATTCACCCCGTTGCTCATTAAATTTTATTTTTTTAACCGTAGCGGCGCGGCGTCCTTCGACAAGCTCAGGAACCGCTCAGGGCATGATCGCGGCGGAAACGCAGCGCTGAGAAGCTGACCGTATTTGTTCCGTCATAATCTATACCATAGATACACAGATTAGAGCTTGAGTTTCTAATCTGTGCTATTTTTTATTGAATCGTTAGGGTTATCTCGAATCGCTGCGCTCTTCCCGAATAAGCTGTGCTTTTCGGGACAGGCGGATGATTTTTTTCGCGGAGCGAAAAAAATCACATCCCGTATTGAGCTAAGAATTTGATGCGCATGATTTTCAATTGTTCCCAATTGAAATTGCCATCAGCGAGTTCTTCGAGTGCTACTTGTAAGGAAGATGTTTCGCAACCTTTGAAGTATTCGAGAATGTCTTCTTGTTCTTCTTCGTCCAACATTTCATCAATGGCGTAATCGAGGTTGAGGCGGGTGCCGCTTGCTGCGATGGTTTCCATCTCTTCCAATAATTCATCCATTCGCATACTTTTATTAGCTGCGATGGTTTCCAGTGGAATTTTCTTATCGGTTTGTTGAATGATGTACACTTTGTTACCGCTCTTGTTCACGACGCTCTTCATCACAAAATCATCGGGACGAACAATGTTATTGTCTTCCACATATTTCGCAATCAACTCCACAAAGGGTTTACCATAGCGAAGTGCTTTTCCTTTGCTTACTCCCGAGCATTTGTCGAGATCCGCAATAGTAGTGGGGTAGAGCGTTGCCATGTCTTGCAGAGAAGTTTCCAGGAAGATAACGAAAGGAGGCAGGGCCTTTTTCTTTGATTCTTTCTGACGCAACTCCTTCAACATTTCAAACAAGCGTTCATCCGTTGCACCACCGGCATTTGCTTCTGCGCCTTCATCGTCATCGGCATGTGCTTCTTCAAACAAATTGTTCATCACCATCATGAACGAGTGCGGTTTTTTCGCGAAGGCTGTTCCTTGTTTGGTGATTTTTAATACGCCGTAATCTTCGATGTCTTTACTCAACAGTTTCTCCAACAACATTTGACGAATCAAGGAATTCCAGTAATGATCGGGTTGATCGTTACCGATTCCGAATTCAGCAATGCCGTCGTGACGGAACATCGTAATATTTGGAGTTAATCTTCCAATTAAAATGTTCACTACGTATTCTGTGGCGAAGCGTTCGTCCAACGCTTTGATCACTTTGAGTGCTTTCACTACATTGTCTTGCGCTTCGTGTTTTTCTTTTGGATGCAAGCAGTTATCGCAAGCATTGCAATTCTCTTGCTCATAGGTTTCGCCGAAATAACTCATCAATACTTTTCGTCTACACACTCCACTTTCGGCAAAGGCTACGGTTTCATTGATCAATTGCGCGCCTACCTCACGTTCGCTCAATGGCTTGTCGCGCATTAAGTGTTCGAGTTTCGATACGTCTTTATGAGAATAATATAAAATACAACGGCCTTCCAAACCATCGCGACCGGCGCGGCCGGTTTCTTGGTAGAAGTTTTCGATTGATTTCGGAATGTTATAGTGGATCACGAAACGGATATCGGGTTTGTCGATGCCCATACCGAAGGCGATGGTGGCGCAAATCACTTGTACGTCTTCGTTCAGGAATTGGTCCTGACGCTCTGCTCTTAGTTTGCTATCTAAGCCTGCATGATACGCAACGGCTTTGATGCCGTTTGCCATAAGTATATCGGCCATTTCTTCGGTGGTCTTTCTATTCAAAGTATAGATGATACCACTCTTGGTTTTCATACTCTTGATGAAGCGTACGATGCTTTCATCGGTTTGTGCTTTCTTGATCTTGGGTTGTACTTCGTAGTACAAATTGGGACGGTTGAAAGAGGAGATGAAAATTTGTGGGTCGCGAAGGCCGAGGTTTTCGGTGATGTCAATTTGAACTTTCGGAGTAGCGGTAGCAGTAAGAGCAATCACGGGAATATCGGGATTGATCTGTTGCATCATTTCATGAAGACGGCGGTATTCCGGACGGAAATCATGTCCCCATTCTGAGATACAGTGCGCTTCGTCTACTGCGAAGAATGATAATTTAAGGTCAGAAAAGAATTCAAGGTTTTCTTGTTTGGTGAGGGTTTCCGGTGCCACATAGAGCATTTTGGTATGACCCGCCAACAAGTCGTCGTGAACTTCTTTGATTTCTTTTTTGGTAAGCGTGGAGTTGAGGAAGTGAGCGATGCTGTCTTTACTGCTATAGCTGCGAACCAGATCTACCTGATTTTTCATTAATGCAATCAGGGGGCTCACGATGATTGCTACGCCTTCACTTAAAATGGCAGGTAGTTGATAGCACAAGCTTTTACCACCGCCGGTTGGTTTGATAACAAAAGTATCTTTTCCAGCCAGAAGGTTTTGGATGATCGCTTCTTGGTTGCCCTTGAATGCGTCGAATCCAAAATGTTCTTGAAGCGCTTCGTGAAGCACTTCGCTGCTATATTTAGAACTTGATTTCTTTGGTTTTGCTGCCTTTTTAGGGGCTGCTGTCGATTTTTTAGTTGCCATGCTCTATTGTTTCCATCACACAATTGGTTTTTCTTAAGGTACCAAAAAAGCCGGACATAAAATGAAATTCAACCCTTTGGATTATAAATAATCCTCATATTCGGCAAGCAAGTAAAAGAGCCCGATTTTTTTGGAGGGATGCGAAGTTACTAAAATAGTGGGCTATCTGGTGCTATTAAAATGGTAAAAAACAAGTCATAATTCAACAAAAGGGGCAAAAAACGATAATTTTGCGACCTATGACGGACAGATCACTCATTAAATCGGTGGCAGCCAGAACAGTAAAGCTGGAAGCCCAGGCGATTGCCAATTTGGAAACCTTTATTGATGCCGACTTTGTGAAAGCCGTAGAAGCGGTGTATCAGATGAAGGGAAGATTGGTGGTAAGTGGGATTGGCAAGAGTGCGGTAATTGGGATGAAAATAGTGGCCACTTTGAATTCTACCGGTACGCCGGCGGTTTTCATGCATGCTGCCGATGCCATTCATGGTGATTTGGGGATGATTCAGAACGATGATGTGGTGTTGATTATCAGCAAAAGCGGGGAGAGTCCGGAGATCAAAGTATTGGTTCCATTGGTGAAGAATTTCAAGAATATTGTGATTGGCATGGTGGGCAATACGGAGAGTTTCTTGTCGAAGAACAGTGACATTGTTTTGAATACAACGGTATCGCAAGAAGCTTGTCCGAATAATTTGGCTCCTACCTCAAGTACTACGGCTCAGTTGGTGATGGGAGATGCCATGGCGGTAGCTTTGATGGAGCTGAAAGGCTTTACCAGCGAGGATTTTGCGAAGTTTCATCCTGGTGGTGCGTTGGGTAAGAAATTGTATTTGCATGTGGCAGATTTGTATAAAAATAATGAGAAGCCGGTAGTGAGTCCGAAGGATTCTATTAAAACAGTAATCTTAGAGATATCGAAAAAGCGATTGGGTGTAACGGCTGTGTTGGATGAGAAGGGAGTGCTATTGGGGATTATTACGGATGGTGACGTGAGAAGAATGCTGGAGCATCATTCAGAATTGGGGGGAATTGTTGCGCAGGACATTATGACGAAGACCCCAAAGACAATTGAATCGGATGTGTTGGCGGTGGTGGCATTGGATGAAATGAGAAAGCAAGATGTGAATCAATTGGTGGTATTGGAGCAGGGAAACTATGTAGGCATTATTCATTTGCACGATTTGATACGCGAGGGATTGATATAGGTGTTATCTTTATAAAGATGTGGCTCCTAACAAATTATGTAACCAAATCCTATGTTTACAGATACGAAACGGGAGTTCAGTTCGTTAATACCGAGAAACCAAGGGAAACATGAATAAAAACCAGTATGTGGCCATTATGGCGGGCGGAATCGGGAGTCGATTTTGGCCCATGAGCAGAACCAACTTGCCAAAGCAGTTTTTGGATATTTTGAATACGGGCAAAACTCTAATTCAAGCCACATACGATCGGTTTGCTGCATTCATTCCTGCCGAGAATATTTACGTAGTTACTTCCAACGAATACATCAATATTGTAAAGAAGCAATTGCCTCAATTGCCTTTGCAGAATATATTAGGAGAGCCATCAAGAAAAAATACAGCACCTTGTATTGCTTATATTTCATTTAAGGTTCAAGAGTTGGATCCCAATGGAACCTTGATAGTGGCTCCTGCCGATCATTTGATTCTAGATAATATTGCTTTTACGAAAGTATGTTTGGAGGCCTTGAGTTTTGTGCAGAAGCACAATGCGCTCATAACCTTGGGAATCAAGCCAACCTATCCGAATACGGGTTATGGTTATATTCAGTATGAGCAACAGGAAGTGGCAAACAACGTGTATAAGGTGAAGACCTTTACGGAGAAGCCAAACCTAGAGCTGGCCAAGGCTTTTATATCGAGTGGTGAGTTTTTATGGAATGCGGGTATTTTCGTTTGGCAGGTGAAGAATGTGATCAAGGCCTTTGAGAAATTTTTGCCGGAGATGTACGATGTGTTTCATGCCGAGCGAGAATTTTTTAATACCACGGAAGAGGTAACGGCAATAAATAGGATTTATCCGCAGTGTACCAATATTTCTATTGACTTTGGTATTATGGAGAAGGCCGATAATGTGTATGTGATTCCGAGTAGTTTTGGATGGAGTGATTTGGGAACTTGGAACAGTGCGTATGAGAATTTGGAGAAGGATTATTTGGAGAATGCGGTTGCCGGAGACAATGTGATTGTGTTTGACAGTTTAAGAAACATGGTGCATTCGCAGAATGATAAGTTGGTGGTGTTGCAAGGCTTGGAGGATTTCATTGTGGTAGATAGTGATGATGTGTTGTTGATTTGTAAAAGGGAAAAAGAGCAGGATATAAAGGAGTATGTGGCGGAGGTGAAGCGCAACAAGGGCGATAAATATTTGTAGTGAAATGGTGGATTTAGTGTTGATATTTTTGGTAGAAAGGCGGGGATGACTTATTTTTGCGTCCCTGTTGAGCGATTAGGAAATATAACTAGTTAATTATCAGGCACATATTAGAACTGGTGCGGTAGCTCAGTCGGTAGAGCAAAGGACTGAAAATCCTTGTGTCGGCGGTTCGATCCCGCCCCACACCAC